>CAYFIF010000022.1:0-16593 GCA_964343085.1 uncultured bacterium
CAACAAAAAAACATGCTTGATCATAGATATTAGATGACCGTTGTCATCTTTTTTTATTTTACTTAATATGTTCATAGGGGTACTCCAAAGTAGATCTTTATTGATATTAACATATTTTCAAAACAAACTAAAGAACTATTATATACAGTGATTGTGGGCGATGAGAGATTCGAACTCCCGACACCTGCGGTGTAAACGCAGTGCTCTAACCAACTGAGCTAATCGCCCATAAATAATGGTAAAGTTACATTATTTCTTATTCTTTGATGATGTTTTTTTTCTACTGTTACCATCCCTAGAAACAGCGACTTTTAAAACATCACCTATTTCCTTTGCAAAATGGAAAATAAGATCCTTTGATACATGCTCTGGTACATCCTCTAAATCTTTTCGATTTAGATCAGGTAAGATAACCTCTTTAATTCCCGAGCGATGGGCAGCAGTAACTTTTTCTTTTACACCACCTATGGGTAAAACATTTCCCCTTAAAGTTATTTCACCAGTCATCGCTACCTTTTCTTTTACTGGTTTTTTTGTGAGCAATGAGACTAAAGACGTTACCATACTTACACCTGCGGAGGGCCCATCCTTTGGTATTGCCCCGGCCGGCACATGAACATGGATATCATTATGCTCATTAAAATCGGGATCGATACCATACATTTCTGCGTTAGAACGAACAAATGTCATGGCAGCGGTTGCGGACTCTTTCATTACATCACCAAGCTGACCTGTTAGAGTTAGTTTTCCTTTACCTTTCATACGTGTTGATTCAACAAATAAAATATCACCACCGGCAGCTGTCCAGGCTAGACCCGTTACGACACCCGGCTTAGTAGCTCTCTCAGCAAGCTCGGAATGAAACCTAGCAGCACCAAGGTAGTCACCCACTTTAGTCTTGGTTACTCTGGTTTTTTTTGTCTTCTTCTCGACAACACCTCTAGCAACTTTTCTCAAAACGTTAGCTATCTCCCGCTCTAGATTTCTGACACCTGCCTCTCTGGTATAAGAACGTATTAGCTCTTTTATAGAGCCCTCATCAAAAACAACATCATCCTTGGTTAATCCATTTTCCTCTACCTGTTTGGGAACTATATGACGCTTTGCTATCTGAACTTTTTCATCTTCAATATATCCAGAGAAATCTAATACTTCCATACGGTCTCTCAAAGCTGGGGGGATTGCGTCCTGATAATTAGCTGTTGCAATAAACATCACATTACTGAGATCAAAATCAACCTCAAGATAGTGATCACTAAAAGAATGATTCTGCTCAGGATCTAATACCTCAAGAAGAGCGGATGAAGGGTCACCCCTAAAATCTGATCCAAGTTTATCTATCTCATCAAGCATAAAAACCGGATTGTTTTTACCCGCTTTTTTAATACTCTGTATAATTCTTCCTGGTAACGCACCAATATAGGTTCGGCGATGACCTCGTATCTCAGCCTCATCACGAACACCTCCTAGAGAAAGCCTAACAAACTCTCTACCCATAGATCGTGCTATAGAACGACCAAGAGATGTTTTTCCTACGCCAGGAGGACCACCAAAACAAAGTATAGGTCCACGGACAGAGCCATTAGGTTTCTTCTTTTGCTTAAGATTTCGTACAGCAAGATATTCAATTATTCTTTCTTTTACCTTATCTAGGCCGTAGTGATCCTCATCCAAAATCTTTTTTGCTTCTCCTAAATCAATACGATCCTTTGATGAGGTGCTCCAAGGTAGATCAGAGAGCCACTCAATATATGTCCGAGAAACATTATACTCAGGTGACTGCGTTGGTATGCGAGTCAAACGGTCTAATTCTTTCATAGCAACCTTTTCTGCCTCATCAGTCATATTTGCGGCTTTTATTTTATCTTCAAGCTCCTTTAGTTCAACCGTACCCTCATCTTCTCCTAATTCTTTTTTAATCGTTTTCATTTGCTCTCTTAGATAATATTCTCTCTGAGTCTTTGAAATCTCATCATGAACCTCAGACTGGATTTCTTCACCAAGCTTTATTCGCTGGATTTCTCTCGATATCAGGCTCATTGCTTTTTCGAGCCTGCTTTTTATATTTAACTCTTCTAAAACTTCTTGCTTTTCCTTATTTGGAACTGTCAGCAATGATATAGCTCTATCCGTTAGTCTGTTCGGCTTTTGAATATTACTAAGCATACCAGTGTGTTCCTCAGTAAGATTTGGAGCAACATTCATTAAATCAGCAAATGATTGCCTTAGATTATTTGCCAACGCCTCAACCTCTAGATCATCATCAATCGGTTCATCCTCCACCAGTTTTATGGCTGCTTTGAAATAAGGATCTATGCTAGTATAGTCTAATATCTTAACCCTGGATATACCCTGTACTATAGCTGATTTACTACTATCAGGCATATCAAATACCTTTAAAACATTCGCAAGTGTTCCATAAGAGTATAAATCAGAAGGAGCAGGTTCCTCGACCGATCCGTCTTCTTGTGCAACAACAACAATATATCTTTTTTTGGGATCTAACTCATCAATTAACTTCAATGATTTTTCTCTACCAATATAAATCGGAATGACCTGCTGAGGGAAAAGAACGGTATTCCTAAGTGGCATTACAGAATAATGATCAACACCTTCAATTGAAAAGTTCTCTATATCTTTATCACTCATTTTTTCAGTCATAATTCTTCCTTAAGATTTTAAAAATTACCAGCAATTTTTATGCCAATAAAATTCCATTGCTTTATAGTCTCTTTAAAATTAACAATTATGCAATTATGACATAAATTAAAAAGAATCAATAGATCTAATAAACATATTAAATTCTTCTTTTTGTTTATTTAAAACTTCAACAGGGCCTGTAATTTTAAAATAATATTTACCTTCTGCTGCACTGATTATAGCAGCTAACAAAGCAAAATTTTTCATTTTTTTGATAGGCTCGCTCATTCGCATATTTGATTTTAAATATGTACCCTCCAAATAGGTAAAGATAACGTCAAAGCTATTTATGTTTTCAGTCCACTCTATAGCATTTTTAGATTTATTTCCAATACTTTCAACTTCAAATTGATTATACCACCGTTCAAGATTTTCTCTAATTGTACCTCCTATACCAAAGAAAACAACTAATCTGGTATCATTGTCTCCTCCAGGCAATAAAAATTGAGCTAAACGCATTGAATTTGATGGGTTCTCCTGAGTCCAAGAACTAGGTAGATGAGCTTTTAGCTCTCCAATTCTAATTGATTTATTATTATTCGCGGTAAGCTCTTTGTTCGAAAGTACTTGATATTGATCAGAATCAATATTTGTTTCAGACTCCGAATAATAAATATATACACCTAATAGAAAAGCAATAAAGGCTGAAAAACCAATAATTAGATTTTGTGGCTTCATTTGACAATAGATAGTCTAGCTTGCTCATCTGCATGATATGAGCTTCGAACCAATGATCCGGACTCTACAACTTTAAACCCGATCTCCAAACCTATTCTTTTATATTCTTTGAATTCCTCATCAGTAATATATCTTTCAACAGCTAGGTGATTTTTTGTTGGCTGAAGATATTGCCCTATGGTAAAAACTGATACACCCAAATTTTTTATTTCCTGCATAGTGTTTATAATCTCTTCAAAAGTTTCACCAAGACCAACCATTATACTAGTTTTTGTTAGCAACCCATATTCAACAGAGTTTTGTAAAACTTCCAGACTACGTTTCCAATTAGCCTGGCTCCTGACTTTTTTACTTATTCTTTCGACGCACTCTACATTATGACTAAAAATATCAGGCTTAGAGTCAAAAACTTTTTTTTGTGCCGGAAAATAACCTTTAAAATCGGGGGTGAGGACTTCAATAGTACAATCAGGAACATAATTTTGAATTTGATTAATCGTTTCTGCCCACACACTCGCTCCGTAGTCATTCTTTAAATCATCACGATCAACAGAGGTAATAACAACATGTCTAAGCCCCATTTTTTTTACAGCGTCTGCAGTCCTAAATGGTTCAAGAGGGTCATCCCAAATTGGTCGTCCAGTTTTTACAGAACAAAATCCGCAAGCACGGGTACAAATATCCCCAAGAATCATAATAGTAGCTGTCCGCCTTTCCCAGCATTCAAAGATGTTTGGACACCTTGCCTCAACACAAACAGTATTTAGATTGTTTTTCTTGATGGTATTTTCAACAAAACTATAGCTATCTGTTTTGTGAAGGCGAATTCTGGGTTTGTTTTTAATACTTACTAGAGATTTCATATCATACACATTACATGCTTAAACTTACCGCAATAAATATTTGTAAATCCAAAGGATCGTATATACACTTTGATAATTCTAAATAATTAAGATAGGTAAGGGTTTTAAGAATGATAGTTATTTAGTTTTATTTGCAAACGGTCTTATGTGAATATTTTTAATGATTTGTCAAGCGGTTAAATCGATTATACCTTTTGAAAAAGGTAAATCATATATTTCCTGTATTTTTTGAATTTGGTACTATCAATAAGCTCTAATTGTTTCTTTTTATTATCAAATTTATTCCCAATTAAAAATGAAATTAGGCTAATAGTTTTAGGATATTTTCTTTTTGCAGAAAAGTTCAAATAGTCTAATAGGGGCTCAATAAATCGATTCACAAGATAATTCCCATAATCTAACGTAGGCATAGTGTTTAATGTTTGGTCATACTCTTTGACAATCTTAAAGCCATGATCTTTGGCATGAGAAATATAATTTTTGAGATTATGAGATGATTTTAAATGCAGGCTACTTGAATTATCATTGTAATAGACAAAATAATCTGATGATAAAATATATCCTTTTGGTTTAAGTATCTCACTTGCTTTTTGAAAACCTTTTTTCATATCTATATAGCATGCGCTCTCGCTCTCCAAAATAAGATCATATTTTTTCTCTGATTTAAAATCTTCAAACTTTGTCCTATAAAATTTTAAATTATTTTTAAATTTATCTTTAATAATTTTATTCTGAAATTTATCAGGAGACAGAGTTTCTACCTCATAACCATTATTTAATAAATATCTTGCATTTCCACCAATCCCACAGCCAACATCTAAAACAGATGCAACATCGTTAGGAATAAACGATGACAAATGCTCTATGTATCTTCTTTGAGCATTGTGAATGTCCTTCAATGTTATTTCACTCAACTCAACTGAGTCTGGATTATCCCAAAACCCATAATGCAAAAACTCTGATCTCAAGGTTTTAGAGTATAATTTTAATACGTTATCAACTGCCACTCAATATTCCTGATCAAAGAAGTTTTGATAAATCTACAGTCTCTAAATTTTTGCGAACTGTATCAACAAATTTTGCACCTCCTGCTCCATCAATTAATCTATGGTCAAAACCTAAAGTCATTAGCATCATGTTGCGAATAGCTATACTATCTCCGTTATCAGACTCAATCACTATAGGTTGTTTTTTTATCGCGCCCACACCTAATATTGCAACATTTGGTTGATTAATGATTGGTGTTCCGCCACGAACCCCGAAAACACCAAAATTTGTAATAGTAAATGTTGAACCTAATAGGTCGTCAGGGTTAATCGTCTTAGACCTTGTTTTAGATACTAGATTGTTAACTGATCTACATAAACCTAAAAAGTTTTTCTCCTCACAATTTCTAATAACAGGAACAAGTAGCCCTGAATCAATCGCAACCGCCAGACCAATATTTAGATTTTTATGGTATTCAATATTAGAACCGACTAATGAAGAATTGATAATCGGGTATTCTTTTAAAGCTTTAACAACGGAGTCAATAATGAAAGGAGTGACCGTTAAAGAGAAGTTCTCTTGTTTTAAAAAGTGTGTATCCATTTTTAGTATATATTCAACAATTTTTGTCATGTCAACTTCATTAAAAACATATACATGAGCCGAGGTATCAAGGCTCTGTCGCATATTTTCGGAAATCTGCTTCCTCATATGAGAAATTTCCTCAATGTTTTTAGATTTAAAAATTCCAGAATCTTGTTCTAATGGTTTTGAATCAGTCTCTAAGATATTTTCCTGATGAACACTCCGTTCGTTTATATATAATTGAAAATCTTTTTTTGTTACTCGGCCTCCTCTGCCCGTTCCAATCACTTTTTCTAATTCTGTAATTGGAACATTATTTTCTGCCGCCATACGCATTACAACCGGAGTATAAAATTGTTTAGTTGATCTCTTTAAATTCAAAGACGATTCATCAGTAATTCTTCCTTTAGTTTCTTGCTTTGAAATAATTGTGTTTTTATTAGATAATTTTTCTTTTGGTTCCTCTGTTTTTGATAGGGTTTGGACTCCTTTACCTGAATCAATTTTTGCAATTACTTTTCCGACTTCCACAGTTTCATTTACATTAGCCAAGATCTCAATAACAGTTCCTTCAGCAGAACAAGGAATTTCTGAGTCAACTTTATCCGTACCTATCTCCAATAATATTTCATCCTGAATAATGTAGTCACCCACATTTTTTTTCCATTCTAGAATTGTCCCTTCTGTTATGGACTCACCCATTTTTGGCATTACTATTTCAACAATCATATTAATACTCCAACAATTCTCGTATGGAAAAAGCTATATCATCAACATGTGGCAGGATTTGCTCTTCTAAAAAAGGATTATACGGTATTGGCGCATCTTTTGCTCCTACTCTTCTGATCGGTCCGTCAAGATTTTCAAAACAATTATCTGCAATAAGCGCAGAAATCTCTGCTCCGGGTCCATTTGTTAAATTATCTTCGTGTACGATAAGCGCTTTTCCTGTTTTTTTAATTGATTCTTTGATTGTAGAAAAATCTAACGGATTTAAAGTACGTAGATCAATAATTTCGACCAAATCACTATCTAGCTCATTATGATTTATGGCATCAATTGATTTCTGGACCATAGCTCCCCAAGTAATTAAGGAAAGACTATCACCTTCTTGTATAATTTTAGCCTTCCCAAAGGGCAGAAAATAATTTTTGTCTGGTTCATCTGATGATGCATAACTCTGCCTATATAAAGATTTATGTTCCATAAAAATTACGGGATCGTTCATACGACAAGCCATTTTTAACAAGCCTTTAGCATCCGATGCATTTGAAGGGTAGGCAATAAAAATCCCCGGCAAATGAACAAAAAAACCATCGATAGATTGGCTGTGACACAAACCGCCGTGTATATATCCACCTACCGGCGCTCTAATAACCATAGGACAATTCCAGGCATTGTTTGAGCGATAGCGGAGGGTGACTACCTCATTTCTTATTTGCATCATTGCAGTCCAAATATAATCAGCAAATTGAATCTCGACCACCGGCTTATAACCTGCAACAGCCATACCAATCGCTGTTCCAATTATAGATGACTCCGCAAGAGGAGAGTTAAACACTCGGTCTGAACCAAATTGGCTGGATAAACCTTTTGTGGCTGTGAAAACTCCACCCTTTGGGTCAGCTATATCTTGACCAAAAATGATCATTTTCTCATTTCTTATCATTTCTTCTTTTAATGCATGATTAATCGCATCAACCATTACAACATCGTCTTCTATAATATTAATGGCAGTTTCGTCTACCATACTATCACCACTATACAAATGGTCGAGTGCCGAACTGGGGTCTGGATGTTCTTGCAGTTCAGCCCATTGTGCATCTGTGTCTACTTGCTTTTTAATATCATTATTAATTTTTTCTGAAACTTTTTGAGAAATTATTTTATTTTTTATGCAATAATCTTCTAAAGCTCTTAACGGATCTCTTTGTTTATCTTTTTCTAAGTCTTTGCTGGAACGATATTTTCTGTGATCATCCGAACTAGAATGAGGTAAAAGACGGACAACATTTGAAACAATAAGAGAAGGGCCCCTCCCTTTTCGAGCCCGTTGGGATGCCTGGCTAAAAGCAAGATGGGTTTCAAAAAAATCGATCCCATCAACATCATAGCGATAGAGATTTTCATAGCCAGATGCTAAGGCGACAATCGAGCCACTGGTTTGCTCAGATTTATGCGTACTTATGGCATATTCATTATCTTGAATATGAAAAATAATGGGAGCTTTTGCTCTGCTTGCCCAATTCAAAGCCTCATGAAAATCACCTTGGCTTGTAGTGCCTTCTCCAGCAGAAACATAGACTATTTCTTTTGTGCTATCCATCTTTTTAGCTAGAGCACATCCCACTGCCTGAAGGAACTGTGTCCCAGTCGAACTTGATTGACTTACAATTCTAAGTTTTTTCAATCCGTAATGGTGAGGAAGCTGCCTGCCACCAGAACTAGGATCATCTGACCTCGCTAAAGAGCCAAGCATATGATCTCTACTTGTCATACCAAGACCGATACAAAATGCAAGATCCCTGTAATATGGAAAGAACCAATCCTCTCCAGGTTTGAACACTGTAGCAGCTGCCAGCTGTGCCGCCTCATGGCCTGAACAGCCCATATGAAAAAAACTCTTACCCTGTTTTAATAGAGTAAGCATTTTATTATCTAAAAGCCTAGACAGAACCATGTTTTTATAAATTCCAAGAATTTGTTTTTTTGTAAAACCGTGGTGTCTTGCCATCAGATCTTATCTACCAAAAAATATTTAAATAGATTTTTTATTAGATTTGACTTAACTGTATTCATGCTAGAATGAACACCTAATTCTTTCATTGAAGTAACACCGAATTCAAAAATACCGCATGGAATAATACCATCATAAAATTTTAGGTCTGGATTTATATTAATTGAAAAACCATGCATCGTAACCCATCTACTTATCCGTACTCCCATAGCCGCGATTTTTTCATCCCCAACCCATACTCCAGTAAAATTTCTACGCCTAGTGGCTGAAATAGAAAAATTTTTGAGTGTATCAATAATTACCTGCTCGAGTGTACGCATATACCAGGTAATACTAGGCTTGTAATTTTTTAAGCACAATATAGGATAACCAACTAACTGCCCTGGTCCGTGGAAGGTTATATCGCCGCCCCTTTCTATATTGAAAACCTCAATATTCCTATCTCTATTTGGCAACAGATGATTTACATTCGCGTTTTTTCCAAGGGTGTAAACTGGTTCATGCTCTGTCAAAATAATTGTGTCATTAATTTCTTCTTTTATTCTCTCTTGTTGTAATTTTTTTTGCAAGTTCCAAACCTCTTTGTAAGGTGTTCTTTCCAAATGAATCAATTTAATTTTTGAATTTGAAACCTTTATCATTGGTGTATTGCTGAGTTGTAGGCATCCAACGAAGCTTCCATAACTGCCTCAGACAGAGTAGGGTGAGCATGAATCTGATATGCTAAATCCTCCCATCTAGCCTCTAAAGCTTTTGCTATGCCTAATTCTGCAATTAATTCAGTCGCGTTTGAACCAACAATGTGAGCCCCAATAAGTTCTCCATATTTGTCATCAAAAATCAGTTTTACTAAGCCCTCTGTTTCTCCAACCGCCATACTTTTCCCATTAGCTTTAAAAAAGAACCTCCCAATTTTTACTTTATATCCTTCTTGTTTCGCTTGCTCTTCTGTTAAACCAATTGAACCCACCTCTGGATAACAATAAGTACACCCAGGAATATTTGAATAATCAATAGGGTTTAATTTAATCCCTGCAATATGCTCAGCCACCATAGAGCCCTGTGCAGATGCTACATGGGCTAGCCAAGGAGCACCAGTTACATCTCCAACAGCATAAATATTATCTATATTGGTTTGGTTTAGCTCATTTATAACAATCGAACCATTTTGGGTATTTATACCAACTTTTTCAAGTCCGATATTGTCTATGTTGCCTTCTACACCAATCGCGACCAAAACAATATCCCCCTCAATAATACTTTTTCCAGTCTTATCCTTAATGTGAGCCTTGACTTTATTTTTATTTTTCTCAATTTTGGAGACCTCAGAGCTTGTAAAAACATTAATCCCAGAATCAATAAAACTATTTAAGACTTGTTGGGAAATTTCTTTATCTTCATTTGGGAGGATAGAACCCATAGATTCAATCAAATGAACGCTTGATCCAAACTCATTAAAATATGAAGAAAATTCGCAACCTATAGCACCAGAACCTATGATGATTATTTTTTTTGGGATTTCTGTAAGTCCAAGTGCCTCTTTATAGTTGATTACCTTTTTTCCATCAAATTGAGCCATTGGAAAACTTTTCGGACGCGCACCAGTTGCTATAATGAGTTGCTCATATTTAATTAACTGATTTTTTTCTTCTTTGGTTACAGATAAGGTATTTTGATCTTTTAAAAACCCTCTTCCCTCTATGTGAGTAATTTTATTTTTTTTAATTAAAAATTGAATGCCCTTGCTTAGTCTTTTTGATATTTCCCTGCTTCGCTTAACACTCTTTTTAAAGTCTATTGTTACTTCACCTATTTTTATACCATATTTTTCGGAGTCCTTTATCTGACGCAATAATTCAGCATTTTTCAATAATGCTTTTGTCGGAATACAACCCCAATTCAAACATATCCCACCTAATTTTTCATTTTCTATGATACATGTTTTTATTCCAAGCTGACTTGCTTTAATCGCAGCTACATATCCACCAGGTCCTCCACCTAAAACAGCTAATTGAAAATTTTTAATCAGACTTTATCTCTATTAATTATTGATAAAAACTCTGATCGGGTTGCGTTAGACTCTCTTAGCTTCCCAATCATGCAAGATGTGCTTGCTAAACTATTTTGTTTTTCGACACCTCTCATCTGCATACACATATGTCGGCCCTCCATTAAGACTGCAACACCTTTAGGATTTAAAACGCTTTGGATTGAATTCGCAATTTGATTTGTTAACCGCTCCTGAACCTGAAGCCTCCTTGAAAACATATCAACCAGTCTTGGTATTTTAGATAAACCTAAAACTTTTCCATTAGGCATATATCCAACATGAGCACGTCCAAAGAAAGGCAATAAATGGTGCTCACAAAGTGAAAAAAACTCTATGTCTCTTATGATGACTAAATCCTTAGAATCTTCTTCAAAAATAGCATCATTTATTATTTCGTCTATATTTTGCCGATATCCTTTTGAAAAAAACTCCCAGGCCTTTGCTACCCTTAAAGGTGTTTTGGTTAAGCCTTCTCGGTTTGGATCCTCACCTATCTCTAGAATCAATTCTCTGGTTAGCTTTTCTAGTTTTTTATCCATTTTTTATCCATTTTATATCCTTTCATCAATCCTTGGCAATATCTATCTTGCCTTTAAGCAAATAGATAATACCATAGATTATAGGCGTATCCACAAGCGCCATTAACATTTTAAATATCCAACCATCAATAACGGCTGAGAGAATTTGATCCGTGCTCCAAACACCTACAAACAAAATAGATATTACCAGAGTAGTATCTAAAAGTTGAGACGCTACTGTTGAAGCATTATTCCTTAGCCATAAGTGCTTACCGTTTGTTAGCCTTTTCCAAAAATGAAAAATTTTAACATCCACAAACTGAGCAAAAAGATAAGCCGTCATAGAGGCAGCAATAATTCTCCAAGCATTCCTAAAAACCGAATTATATGTTTGATCATTCACTACTGAATCAGGAATAGCATTAAACTGACCACCAAGCCATAAAAATAGTAAAACAAACATTGAGGAAACAAACCCTGTTAATACAACCAAATTAGCTTTTTTTTGTCCATACAGTTCTGAAATAAGGTCTGTTACTAAAAAGGTTAGTGGATATGGTAGAATACCAGCAGAAACTATAAACACTTTAAATCCAAGGTCTACAGTAACAAATTTATTTGCAATTAAATTACAGGTTACAAGAGATGCAATGAAAATACCTGAAAGTACGAGGTAGAACTGATCTCTAAAATCTATTTTATTTAGGCCCATAATAATCGGTATGAATTGAATGGGTTTCTACGAGACGGAGGCGATAGAGTTTGCCTTCATTCAGTAAAGGCTCTAATCGCTCCCATGCCCATATCAAGATATTTTCAGAAGACGGTTGTTTATCCTTAAACCAGTCAACATCTAATTCAATGTGTGAATGATCTAGCACATCCACTACCTTAGATTTCACAATTTTGTTTAGCTTATTTAAATCTACCAACCAACCAGTATCAGGATTTATTGGTCCAGTAACAGATACTTCCAAAATATAGTTATGGCCATGGCTTCTAAAATCTTTTTTAAAAACTTCCAAATTTTTTTCTTCAGTCCAATATGAATTTCCATATTTATGAGAAGAACAAAAATGGAACTTTTTTGTAAGAATTGGATGCTTCATTTATTTGTATAATACAAGTTATATTTAATAAAAATCAAAATTTTCTTTTCATTTTATCCTATCATTATACATAAACACAAGGGCACAAATCTAGTAAAATACGGTATATATTAAAGATTAATTATATAACTTAATTTTGTAAGATACTTAGTCTAATAGTTCAGAAAATAAATTAGATAGGTTCTTCACGATACTTGATTTTGTCAAAATAATATCACAACCAGCAGATCGCAATTTAAGCTGGTCGTCATTACTTATATTTTTCATAATTCCTATTACTTTTAAGTCCCTTCTCTTTAACTCTGAAACCAAGCCAACAGATGAAAATACATTTTCATCAAAGTCTACGATTGCTAATTTTATTGTATCAGGGAATTCCTCCGGATCACTGTTTTCATCACTGAACTCTACATTTCTTTGTTCATCTATACATCGTTCAGAAATCCTTGATCCAAGCTCAAAGTCTTTAATAAATAATAAAACTTCTATCACGCTGCTCTAATCTAATGAAGGAATAATGTTCCAATCAAAACTATCTAACCCAGAGAAATTATTATATTCATCCATAACACCCTCAATTTGGTCTAAAAGTTTTTTCATATTAATCCCTCTGTGTACACCTGTAAATTCTTTAAACTTACTTTTACTTTTATTAAGTAAACTTTTTGCACCTTTGATGTTATTGTTACCCAGATGTACAAAACTAACAGATAGTTGTATTAAAGCCTGGACAAACTTCCTATCCTCTAAATAATAATCAGACCAAAGCTCTTCCCAAGATTCATGAGATTCAAAATAATCTTTTTTATGATAATAGTTCAAACCTTGAATAAATAATTCTTCTTTTTTTTGACTTTCATCCATTTATCTTAACCGATTTGTCAATGGTATGATATTTTTTTAATTTTTTAATCGTACATGCTTCTATATTCAAATCATGCTCAAAGAATATTTTCCAATTATTCCTTTCAATCAAATTAAGTAAATTCTTTTTTTCCTGAATCGTCACAAGTGGCTCAATGTCATAAGCCATTATCCATGGTAACTGTAGATGGGCAACTGTGGGAAAAATATCAGCTCCAAAAAAGATAGACTCATTTTCATCTGATATTACAGGATGCAACAACCCTCTGGTATGTCCATTTGTTACCAAAATATCAATACCATCAATAAATGGCTCATTACCTTCAACCAGTTTAATCATATTATTTGCTCTCAAAACCTCCCAATCATCTTTTATAAAACTTCCAGCGTCTTTCTGAGTTGGAGAATTTGCTAGGTCCCAATTAGATTTTGATATCCAATAATTCGCATTTGGAAAAGTCGGAACTATTTTATCTCCTTCAAAACAGGTGTTCCCCCCAGCGTGATCAAAATGAAGATGGGTGCAGATCACATCTGAGATATCCTCAGGGCGGTATCCATATTTAGATAATGAAATTTCAATAGAGTATTTGCTGTTATCTATGTTATAGAGTTTAAAAAATTTTTCACTCCATTTAGTACCATTGCCAGTATCAATTAGCACTCGTTTTTTCTCACTTACTAAGAGTAAAGATCGAGTTACCATTTGAATTCGATTGAGTTTATCTGGTTTAGCGTATTTTCCCCACATTGGTTTCGGTATGATCCCAAACATAGCTCCACCATCAAGACTGAATTCTGAGGTTTCTATACTAAAAATCTCATATTCCCCAATTTTCATTCTCTATAATTCCACTAAAATAATTTTCTAATAACTTTAATTGATCAGGGTTACTTGTTTTTTTCATCGCTCTTATTGACTCTAAATTTACCAAATGCATTGCCTTGGTCTGTGTAGATTTACTATTATCCAAAATAATTGACTCTGCTATATCAATAAAAAAATTGTTTTTTTTATCTTTAAAAGAAAATTTAGGTAATTTTTTATGATACTTTTTTTGATCTCTTCTTGAAACCAAAAAAATCCAATGACTCAACTCTCTCTGGTAGCTTCTTATTCTGACATAGTCTCCACTCCATAACCGCTCAGCAGAAGAGAATAAATTAATCTCTCCAGATAAAATCATTTTACTTTTAATCTCAAATGGACTAAGCCCACTTGATCCATGTGGTTTAGGCAATGAAATAAACTCCATTTCCTGAATTATAGAGCAAATAAATGTCCATATATTTTTAGAATATTGGAACTGAAAAGAACGAAGTAAATGATATGCAAACAAAATACTACTTTCCACATTTTGTAATATAACCTCTACAAGCGCATCTAATACTGCTCGAGACCTTTCAGATACAACAAAAATCCTAGCAGAAATATTCTTTATTTTTTTTAAATCGCCTTCTTGACATGCATCATGTAAATCTGATATAAATTCAGATTCTCTTGGTCCTTCCTTTAATACTGAATCTATTATTTTATCGTCATCTGTTCTTAGTTCGAATGATTTCAAATAATCAATTGAAAAGTTTAGTAATACCTTAGATGGGTCCTTGCGATTATCTCCTATAATATTTTTTACCCCATTAATTAGTATTATAGGGTGAATTTGATCATTGTTTTTTCGTAATACAGAGACACTAAATAATATCAAGGTATTTAAAACCTCGATAAGACTTTTCTCTGTATTAATATTATTATTAATAAACTTCCGAGATTTTATAACATTTTTTGAATCTAAAAGTTCAAAAAATTTAGAGTCGCCCATTACACTAAGTGCGTTTATTTATTTAATTTACCTAAATACATATATAATTGGAGTGAGAGGCCAACCCTCCTTGAATATTCAGATGGTAAATTTCCTCCAGAGGTAAGAGGGTAAAATTTATACTGATCACCATATTCAGCTTTCACACTTTCAGAATTTGGATCCCAATCCGTGGAAAAAACCTTGCCCAGAGGCATAGAATTAAAATCATGGAAATATCCAAATTCAACACCCCATTTTTGTGTCATTTGCCTACCATAGAACAGACCAAATCTTTTGCTAGAGGTATAATTCAAATCATTCTCATTCACCCTTCTAACTGCACCCTCAGGAATAACCATGACCCTAAAACCGAGCCAAGAAATTTTTCTTGATCTAATATTTTTTTTAAACTTTATATAGCTAAGGTCATAATTAGAATTTGGATTAATACTGTATGCCAGGTTTAACATCTCCCAGCTTAATTCTTTCCTAAAAAGAATACGATTAATATCAATCCCTGTACCTGATAGAGGTATACCAACTCTTAGACCTATATCAGTGTTTTCATTAATTCCACGGCGCCACCAAATAACAGGCACTATATTTTCAACAGAAAAAGTGAATCCCATATCAGTGGTCCCTGGCTCTGGTAAGTTAGGCTGGATTGCAGGGTGAGAGGTACAACCTTGCGCGCCAATAAACACAAAAATGAAAATAATGAGTAAGTTGAGCCTTAACATAACAAGGTGAAAATACAATAATATGTATTGAGTATAAATGGAAAACGAAAAATAATTTATTTCAAATAAATCATTTTTCTACTCATTATCATAGGTGAGTAATTACCAGATTGAACTTGAATAGTAAAAAAATAGATCCCTGTAGAATAGTTTTCTCCATTCCAATCAAAATTATAAGTACCGCTATTAATGAATTCATTATTTAGGAACATATCTTGTACTCTTCCCGTAGCATCAGTCACGTAAAAAGAAACCATAGAGTCTTCCAAAAGATCAAACGTTAACCTAGTAACTCCATTGAATGGATTGGGATAGTTTTGATATAATACAAAAAACTCGGGTATTAGTTCCTGATCAATATCTTTGGTTAAAGGATTATTACTCATCCCAAGACTAGTGCTTGTTAAATTTGACCATTTCCCACCATCTGGGAATCGATTTATTGCTAATGGTAGAGAGTCTAATATCATAAATTCAATAGGGCTCCAGCCGTCCTCAATCCACTTATTCCAAGAAAGTAAAATAGGAAAATTAAAATCCTGATCTAAAGTGAAAGATGAATCTATAAACTGCGTTTCATAAGTCAGCTCCCACTCGGGCTCCCAAATAAAAATATCATTTAAGGAAAATGCATAATAATCATCAAACTCAGGTGAGCCTGCAGCTTCCAAGTCTAATTTTAATCTAGAAGGTGACCAAACTACCTCATTAAACCATGCACTAAGACTATCCGCCTTGTATTTGATAAAAAATGTTGAATCTCCAGGGATTAACTCTCCATCAATGGTATTAATAATTGGACCCGGAATCCAAAGAGGTACCCTTTGTAAAAAAGATTCACCACTAATCAAATCTAAATATTCCCAATTCTTTGGAATATCCACAAATATCGTATTTAAGCTATCTTTTTCTAATCCAGAAATATCCAAAAACTCATCCTTAAATAACAGATATGAC
>CAYFIF010000023.1:0-16444 GCA_964343085.1 uncultured bacterium
GGAATGCAGCCGCACCATTCGGGTTTGAAAAGTATTTTAACAATGGCATGGTTTCTGGCATTAATCATGATATGAAAAAAATTGATGGCGGCGCTATAATGGTTGGGTACGGTTCAGCTGACTGGGAATAACATAGATTTACTCTATTTTTCATTTAAATCAAATTTTCAATTCGAATTAATAGATTTTTTATTTTGAGAAAGATTATTAATTAAGTAAGTAATCTGGATAAACTAAGGTATACTCCCGCGCTCAATATCTTATAATTATTAATACAAGTCTGTAAAGTATGAATTATTCCAAACCTGAGAAGAGAGGTTCTTTTTTAAATTTTTCTTTAAAAAGTGAATTGATAAAAGCTATCAAAGAGCTAGGTTTTGAGCATCCCACACCTATTCAGGAGAAGGTTATTCCACATTTAATGTCTTCAAGTCGAGACTTAATTGCTTCAGCCCAGACTGGTACAGGTAAGACAGCTGCATTTGGGTTGCCTTTATTAGAGCTAACTAATACAGAAGATGGAATGGTTCAGACCCTCATCCTATGTCCTACGCGAGAACTATGTATTCAAATCACTAATGACCTACTAAGTTATTCTAAATACTTAAGAAGGATAAATATTTTAGCTGTATATGGTGGGGTTAAAATTGAAAATCACATTAGGTCATTGAAAAGAAAGCCTCAAGTTATTGTTGGAACTCCTGGAAGAACTAAAGATTTAATTAGAAGAAAAAAATTATTTGTTGGGAATGTCCAGCGGTTGATTTTAGATGAAGCAGATGAAATGCTTTCAATGGGTTTTAAGGATGATCTGGAAAGCATCTTTAAAGCAACTAAAAAAGATAAACAAGTTTTGCTTTTTTCAGCAACTATGACACCTAGGGTTATTGATGTTACAAAGAAATACATGAAAAATTCTTTAGATATAGCAGTGGCTCCTGTTAACCGTGCTGCAGATAATGTTGAACATATATATTACATGGTGCAAGCAAGAGACAGGTACGAAGTAGTAAAACGGGTTGCAGATATGAATCCCAATATATATGGGATTGTATTTTGTCGTACACGCAGAGAGACCAAAGAAGTTGCAAATAAATTGATGAATGATCACTACAATGCAGATACGATACATGGGGATCTTTCTCAAGCAGAGAGAGACGATGTTATGAAACGTTTTAGAAAACACCAAATACAAATCTTAGTGGCAACAGATGTAGCTGCTCGTGGATTGGATGTCGAAGATTTAACTCACATAATTAATTTTAATTTACCTGATGATGATGAAATATATATTCACAGAAGTGGAAGAACTGGTAGAGCGGGAAAAAAAGGGAAATCATTGGTCATTGTTCATGGACGTGAAATTAGAAAATTAAAAGATATAGAAAGAAAGTCGGGTATAACCTTTACAAAAAAGAAAGTCCCTAACGGATTAGACATATGTAAGAAACGTTTGTATGCACTAATTGATAAAATAGAGAAAGTAAATGTTAATGAAGAGCAGATAGAGCCATTCTTACCTTATATATATGATAAACTTAATTGGTTGGACAGAGAAAAATTAATTAAACACTTTGTATCAGCTGAATTCAATAGATATCTATCATATTATAAAAATTCAAGAGATATTAATATCGAAGTCTCTGATAGGGGTAGTACCAAAAAGAGGAAAAGAAATAGGAGAAAATTTTTTAATTCAAAAAAGGATAACAGGAAAAATAGAGGAAAAAAAAGAAACAAAACAAGGAGAAGAACTAGATAGATTTACCTTTAATTTTTAATTTAAAATATTAAGAAAATAAGCCTCTAACCACTTGGCTTTTTTTGTATGCAAGATGATACGTATATTTTTAGATGCCGATGTATGATTTTAAATGCCAATCTTGTGGTTATAGATTTGATAAGCTTATTTCTTTCTCAGCTTCAGAAAAAAGTATTGAATGTCCTAAGTGTAGAAAACAAGATTCGAAGAAACTGCTTTGTGCACCTAATATTACTAATTCATTAAAACGGTCTCCATCTCAAAATAATTGTAATTCTATTTCTGGGTTTTCTTGAGCAGATTAGTCCTGTAGTTACAGGAAATATTATTTTTAAAATGTAAAACAGGATTTGATTTTTTTAAGATAAATAAAATTTATAAAATGAAAAAATCATGGGTAGAGAAAAGAGAAAATCAAAAATCAGTTCAAGTAAAAATATTGCAAAAGAAGTTCGCTGATATGCCGGAAGGAATTAAAATGCTGATACCGACACCGAAAACGGTAGATCAATTTGTTAAAAATATTCCTACTGGCGTTTTTTTAAATTTAAAATCGCTAAGAAAAGAACTTGCACATAAATATGAAGCTGAGATGACTTGTCCAATAGTAACAGGAATTTCGTTGAGAATTATTTCTGAAGCTGCTTTTGAAGAATATGAATTTCATAAAGATGAGAATTTAATGACCCCTTTTTGGAGAGTCGTTGAACCGGGTTCAAAGTTAGCTGAAAAGCTTACTTGTGGAATTAATTTTATAATTGAAAAACAAATTATGGAGGGCATAGAAAGGTGATCACATTTTTTATTTTTCAATTTTGTTTTTTTATTTGTAAGTGAAAAAAAATGAGAGTTATAAAAACATATACACTGGTATTAATTATTTTTAGTTTTTCATGGGGCCAGATTATTGATACGAGCCCATATTTTATCAGCCTTCAAGGTTTACAAGAGGTCTTATCTGAAAAAGAAAAAGATTTGCTTGACCTTAAAAAAGGTTTAAATATTTCTGATAGCGAAGATTTTAAATATATAGATAAGATCACGGACCTAGTTTTGGATTGTAATAATTTGTCACGCGATATCAGCTTTATATTATTTGTTTTTGAAGAGCTATCTTATCAATCTAAAAAATTAGCAGCTACAACTCTTTCCCTAAAATATGATTTAATGGTATTAAAATATGATTTAATCAAAGATTACCTAATTTTGGTTAAAGATAACCAGGCTGACAAAATAGTTTATAATTCTATGAAAGTTCTAAATAGAATTTTTCAAATTACAGAGGAAGTTAAGCCTATTATTGAAACAAGAATAAAGTATCTAGAAAATTCTTATTTTTTAAGCAACTAAAAGAATTTCTGTTGTTTCTAAGATATCAAGAGAGGGTTAAATCGGTATTGATTTAGTTTTTGAACAAACCATAGATCATAGTATGAAAATTTTTTTAATTATACTACCTCTTTTTTTACAGGTTTTTATTTCTTGTGCGCATTTTGATCAATCGATTAAAATAGAGTCGCCCTCCGGAAATATTTGTGTTATTATAGAATGTAATCCTAACCCTAGTTATAAAGTAGTATTTAACAATGAAGAAGTAATTACCAATTCAAAACTGGGTTTAATCTTTAAAAAAAATGATTATGATTTATTTAAACTATCGCATTTTTCTAATGTGAAGTATAATAATTATGATGAGACGTGGGAATTGCCATGGGGGGAAGTAAGGAAAATTCGAAACCATTATAACGAGATAATAATTTCATTCGATGATGATAATGTGGTAGAAACTTTTGATTTAATCTTTAGGGTGTATGATGATGGAGTTGCCTTTAGATACTATATTAAGAATCTTCCCGGACCAGAGGACGAAGTTGTTATTTCAGATGAAATTACCCAATTTAATCTTTCGGAAGATGCTGATGTTTGGTGGACACGAGCTTATACATCGAATAGATATGAAGAGCTATACACCAAATCAAAAATTTCAAAAATGGATACTGCCCATACACCATTAACTATAAGGTATAATGATGGTACTCATCTAAGTATTCATGAAGCTTCTTTAGTTGATTATTCAAGCATGCAAATATTTCAAACAAAAGACTGGCAGCTTAATTGTGATCTTGCTCCTTGGAGCAATGGAGACAAAGTAAGAACTACTTTACCATTTGTCAGTCCATGGAGAACTATAAAAATCTCTTCATCAGCAATAGGTTTGGCTAGTTCTTATCTTACATTGAACTGTAATGAGCCGAGCAAAATTCAAGACCCGTCATGGATTAAACCCTCAAAGTACATTGGCATATGGTGGGGTATGATTATTGGTAAGTGGACGTGGGGAGAAAGTTTTAGGCATGGAGCAACTAATCAAAGAAGTTTTAAATATATAGACTTTGCTTCTAAACATGGGTTTAATGAGGTGTTAATTGAGGGTTGGGCATCAGGGTGGAAGGGATTATTTCCTGATTCATCAACCATTAGTTTTACAAAGCCAACATCTGACTTTGATCTTGAATTGGTCCAGAAATATGCGGAAAGTAAGGGTGTTTCACTTCAATCATATCATGAAACAAGCGCTGGAACAATAAATTATTTAGCCCAGATTGATTCTGCTTTTTCTCTGTTAAATAATTTAGGTATAAAAAATGCTAAAATAGGTCAGGTCGGAGCAAATTTAGATAAAAAAGAATTTCATTATTCACAGTATGGAGTTAATTATTTTAGAAAAGTATTGGAAAAAGCACTGGAGTATAAAATTGGTGTGAATTTTCACGAGCCTATAAAGGATACAGGCGAGAGAAGAACCTATCCAAATATGCTTACTCGAGAGGGTGCGAGAGGGATGGAATACAATGCCTGGCAGGGAGGGAATCCACCAAACCATACAACTATTTTACCTTTTACTAGATTATTGAACTCTCCAATGGATTTTACTCCTGGAATTTTTGATATATATATTGAAAATACGGATTTTGACATTGAACTTGAATATCCTGTAGAGATTACTGTGATTGACAGCGGGAATGGGTACCATAATTTAACTTACAAGGGTAGTGAATCACTGTGGGTTGAGAAAAAGATGGAGGTTGATACAGTTTTTTCTGGTCCTCGTTCTATTTATATTTGGAGAATTAATCAAAACTTTCAAGTTGGAGATTGGGAATGGGGGGTTTCTGCGGATCATGGCGGGATTAATAAGTTTGATATCTGGCTACCTCAATTATTAAAGAACACTAAAAATAGAAAAATTAGTGTTGACAAAGATGGGTTGATTTCTGGTGATAATAAAATGGTAATCCCATGGCAATATCTGGATATATCTAATATAAAATCAAATAATCGACAGAATAAACGAAAAAATACTCCCAGAGTGAGCTCAACCCTTGCAAAGCAGCTTGCCCTTTATGTTATTATACACAGTCCTTTACAAATGGCTTCTGATTTTATTGAAAACTATGATGAACATCCTGCCTTTCAGTTCATTAAAGATGTGCCTGTTGATTGGGATACCACAGTCTATATAAATGGAGAAGTTGGAGAGTATATAACGATTGCAAGGAGAGAGCGAGGTGGTAGAGACTGGTTTATAGGAGGAATTACGAATAGGGATGAGAGATCTTTAGATATTGATCTATCATTTTTGGATAGCGGGCTATATGAAGCAACAATATATTCTGATTCACCATCATCTGACTGGGAGTCAAATCCACTTGACTATGTTATATCCAAAACTAAAATAAGAAAGGCTGATAATTATCTAATGATACTAGCAAAAGGTGGTGGACAAGCATTAAAGCTAAAATTTATTTCCGAATAAATTTTAATACTTCAGTCTCAAAAAATCATTCAAAATGATGGCCCCCTAATAAATTTCTAATAATTGATATTAAAAATCTTTGGTATTTTCTTGATCATTTATTTGGGTTTTATTCTAAATATCGGCCATGCTTTAAATTTTTAGGAGTTGATATGAATTTGAATCTTGTAAAAAGGTTTTTAGTGTTTTTCTTTTTTTCTGCAATTTTATCACAAGATATCTATAAGCCAAATAACTTGGAGGGACGGTTAGTAACTTTAACACCAAGACTTGAGTGGGAGGAGCCGCTTCTGTATCAAAATAATGAATGGTTGTTAAACTGGAACGGTTCAGTCAACGCTGAGACTGGGATTGGGAATACGGGAGGTTTCCCAGCTAGTTATTTTCAGAGGTATGATTCGTCTATGCTTTCATTGCATCATGGAAAATATCTTGAAATGCTTGCTTTTATTCCTAAAGCAGATGCGGTATTTCAGCCTTTTGTTTTTGAGGTAGATCCAGGTGGTTCACCTGACCTAATTAATTACACAAATCTAATTCTAACTGGACCGGCACTTGGATCAACAAATTACATATTAAATGATTGGAGTTATGTAAATCTATATAATCATGAAGGCCTTAATACCACAGATGGCTTTGAATTTTCTAGTGATACAGTTTTGTCAACTTATCAGATTCAAAATGGGCCAAACGAGTTATGGTTTGGATTTAGAATTACCAATTATGTTGATGGTACCTACCCAATGGGTATTGATAATGGCCCAGCCATTGATAACTATGGGAACATGGTGAGGTTGTGTTGGGATAATGGCGGATCATGGAACCCTGCAGATTTTGATACATGTAATACACTTACTCTAATGGAAAATGATCCTCCTCTTCCCTTTAATTGGGCAATAGGTATATATGTTTCAGAACAAAATATGATAAACGATAATATCACCAGTTTTAGACCATATCAATATCGTCAAACCTTTGGAATAAGCAATCTGATTCATCAGAATAGGTACTTTAGCATTGTCTCTGGTAGAAATGAAAGTAGTTTACCAAATATTTCTGACCGTAATAGAACCTTCTCTTCTCATTTGTATTATAATGTCTTCGAGAATGATGAATTGATCTTGGAGGTTCAAACTGCTTTTTGGAGAATGGATTATGAAGGAGAGAAAGTTGATTTAGGGCCAAGAGACTTTGGGACTTATCAATATCATGTTACCGCTGTTTATGATACTTTTGAGTCTGAGCCAACTAATACGGTATTGATTGATATTTTTAATTCTCCGCCAACTGATTTTAATCTGCTTAGTCCTCTGGATAGTAGTGAAATTTCGATATCTGCTACTGATGTTTTAGATGAACTATCTTTTGTTTGGATGCCTTCAAATGATGTTGATGGTCAGCAGATAAGCTATATCCTTGAACTTTGCCTAGATAATAATTTAAATCCCTTCTGTGTTGATACTTTAATTCTGAATAATTCATTTCAAATTCAGTACAATGAATTCATTGTGTTAATGTCTATAGAAAATGGGGTAAGTGATATATCATGGTCTGTATCAGCATCTGATAGCATCGATACTGTTGATGCTCTAGATGGTATATTTTCATTTCAATTAATATGTGAATTTTTAGATTTATTTGATGAAAAAACTCCTTCAAGATTTAGTATTTCTGAACCTTATCCAAATCCTTTTAATCCAAACACGAATATTGATTTTAGCCTACCAGAGGATTCTATGGTAGAGCTGGTTATTTATGATATATTGGGAAGAAAGGTGAAGTCTCTTATTAAAAGTTATCATAGCGCAGGTGATAATTCTATACGGTGGAATGCTACAAATGATTTGGGTGAGTCAGTTTCTGCGGGACTTTACTTTTATACTATAACGGCAAACGATTTTAGGAAAACAAAAAAAATGTTGTTAATGAAATAATGGTCTGATTATCAGATTGTTTAAAATTTCATTTTTTAGGTAGATTCAAACAATCTGAATTGTAAAAACATTTAAAATTTTTTTGATAGCCTATTATTATTTAATCGGAGCGATTTTGTTTGAGGTTACCGCAACGATGATGTTGCCACTATCAAAAAATTTTACAAAGCCATTTCCAAGCATTGCTTTAACGATTTCATATATAGTCTCATTCTATCTGTTAACCTTTGCTATAAAAGAAATCCCGATAGCTATTGCCTATGCAAGCTGGGGAGGACTTGGAATATTTTTAATTACTGTGTTAGGATATATTTTTTATGATCAGTCATTGCAGTGGCAATCAATTTTGGGACTTGCTCTTATAGCGTTTGGAGTTGCTGTCGTAAATATATATAGAGCCTAGAGGGAATTATGTTAAAAAACAATAATGGGGTTTTTATTTTGAGAGGGAGACTTAGATATGAATAAAAATATATTTTATTTCCTTTTAATTAATTTCATGGTTTTGAGTTTAAGCTGTGAAAAGGGAGATAAGGTCGAAATTAATAATAAGATAAGTGAGATCAAGGCCGAGTCAGAAAAATTAAATAATTATTTTGAGGATAGATTTAAAGATTATGTAGACAGGAATCCAATGTTCCAAACGAGACTTGGAATAAAAAAAGATTATGATAAGCTAGATGATATTTCACCAGAAAGAGAAAAATTTGAATTTCAAGAAGCTAAGAAGTCATTAAAATGGTTAAGCGACTCTATCAAAATTGGACTGCTGGATAAAACTACCCGGCTGAGTTATGACCTTTACAGGCAAAGGCTAGAAAATCAAATAAATGATTTTAAGTATCGTCTCTATAATTATCCAATCAATCAAATGTTTGGGATGCAGTCTAGAGTACCAGCTTTTATGATAAATATGCATAAAGTATCAACAAAGAAAGATGCAGAGGCATATATTTCAAGATTAAATCAGATTAAACCGTTGTTTCAGCAGTTAGAGGAAAATCTTAAAGAGAGAAAAGAAGCGGGTATTGTCCCACCTAGATTTGTTTTTGATCATGTTTTAGATGATTCAAGAAATGTAATAACAGGTTACCCTTTTGAAGGTAGAGACTCTTGTGCATTATTTAAGGATATATATTTCAAAATTCATAAGCTAGATCTGTCTGAATCTGAAAAGAATATACTTGTGGATCAGGCTAAAGGTGCGATTCTTGAGTCTGTTCAATCAGCATATATAAGCTTAATTGGTCTTTTAAGAGACATAGCATCAAAAACCAATGAAAAAGATGGAGTCTGGAGGTGGAAAAATGGAGATGCGTTTTATTATAATGCTTTAAAACGTACCACGACCACTGATATGACAGCAGAGCAAATTCATCAACTTGGCTTGAGTGAGGTAGATCGTATCCATATGGAAATGAAAAAGATTAAAGATCAGGTTGGCTTTAATGGGAGCCTCCAAGATTTTTTTAAAGAGCTAAAAGAAAATGACAGATTTTACTACCCTGATACTGAAGAGGGTCGACAGGCATATCTTGAAGAGGCTGTTAATATAGTTGAAAAATTTAAACTCAGGCTTGATGAGCTTTTTATTACAAAACCCAAAGCCGATATGATTGTTAAACGGGTTGAAAAATTTAGAGAAAAATCTGCTGGAAAAGCTTTTTACCAAAGACCAGCACCGGACGGTTCTCGGCCAGGCACATACTATGCCAACCTTTATAGTATGAGAATGATGCCTATCTATCAGATGGAAGCTCTAGCCTTTCATGAAGGCATTCCTGGGCATCATATGCAACTCGCAATTGCACAGGAACTGAAAGATATCCCTAAGTTTAGAAAATTTAGTGGATATACAGCTTATTCAGAGGGCTGGGGTCTTTACTCAGAATATCTCCCAAAGGAGCTGGGCTTTTATTCTGATCCCTATTCTGACTTTGGCAGATTAGCCATGGAACTCTGGCGGTCTTGCCGATTAGTCGTTGATACCGGAATACACAGTAAAAAATGGACGAGACAGGAAGGGATAGACTATTATTCAGAAAACACCCCTAATGATTTATTAGATTGTGTTAAAATGGTTGAGCGTCATATTGTAATGCCGTCTCAGGCAACCGCTTATAAAATTGGAATGAATAAGATACTAGAGTTGAGGAGGAAAGCAGAAAACAAATTAGGTGATGAATTTGATATAAGAAAATTTCACGAAACTATTTTAACTAACGGAGCGGTCCCCCTTGATATACTAGAAAGGCATATCGGTGAAATGATAAATCACACACTCTCAGATTAATATAAAAAACGAATCTCAGTTAAAGTTTTTTATATTAATCTGATTAGATATCTAGATGTTTCCTTTTGGTTTATAAAGAAATTTTATCCACACAAAAAGTCTGAAAAAAACAGAGAATATCAGGACTATATGGATTTGACTGGTCAAAAAATCAAGATCAAAATGATTCAGCAAATCAGTTTTTGTTAGCGCCCCTCCAAATAGTCCGCCAGCGAATGTACATAGTCCCCGGTAGAAAACTCTTTTTGAAGTTATTTTGATCATACTCTTATTGTTCATATGTTGGTAAAGTCTTGTGTCCATAGCCAGAGCTCTTCCGCTAAACATCAAGGATGCTAAGGACGCAAGTAAAAGTGAGATAGGAAGCCTCAGTTGTTCAGGGAAATAGTAAATAAGAATCCAAAAAAATGGAAAAAGACTAATTGCTAGACTACTTAGTCTTATGGTTAAATATGCTCCTAACTGGTCAATCTTCTTACCCCAATATCTTAGGCTAAAAAGTCCCATAACTTGGCTTACATTTATTAGTACCGCAAGCTCTATATAATTAAAGTCTAGATCTCTAAGCCAGTAAATCATCATTAACGGTCCAGAGATGCAAAACGCAAATTCTGATAGGGAGTCATAGATAATAAAATTTTTTAATTTTTTGTAAGCATTATGTCTAAGGTTTATTTTTTCATCGCCTTCGTCAAATAAAGTGGTTGAAGGTTCAAACTGTTTTTTCAGGTAAAAGACTGATCCTGAATTTGCAATTACACCTATAAAAAATATGATACCAAAACCAATTATGGGATCAGAATCATTATATGCATTCAGGATCGCACCGGCTATCAAAGAAGAAATAAGCATAAAGATCCTAACTATTTGTGATCTTGTGCCAAAATATCTACCACGCAATCTTCCCGGTACCAGATACCCCATCCAGGATGTCCAGGGAGACATTTGGGCTAATGCGATTGCAAAATAAAAACAAATAAAGACTAAAAGGAGGTAGTAGCTTCCTGATTTATATCCAATATAGAAAATAATTGGTATAGTAATTGATTGGATTAATTTTAAAGTAATTAATAAAATTTTTCTGGATTTAAATAAATTGTAAAGTCTGATTGCAAGGTTTTGAAATATGGCTCCAAAAAATATTGGAAAAGTCATTAGAATAGAAATTTCATAGCTACTGTATTTTAGATATTCAAAAAAAGCACCAAAGTATGTTTCAACTGTCCCGTACATTACAGCCCACCATGAGCCTTCAATGGTAGAGATTTTTAAAGAGGACCTTATTTTTTCAGTTTCTCTTTTTTTAATATTATTCATTAAAAATAAATTTCAAATTTGATGGTATGATTAAATAATGATATTTGTATTTACAAATGAATAGGCTAGCATTCATAATTTTTTTTATTAATACTATAAGTCCAAAAACTTTATATGATTTTACCAGGGAAGATCGTTTTGAAGGATGGAGCGTGGTTGATGATGTCGTTATGGGCGGAAGGTCTTCTGGAGCCTTAGTTCTTGATGAGGATGGACATGGTATATTTTATGGGTATGTTTCACTTAGAAACAATGGTGGCTTCAGTTCTATTAGATGTGATATCAAAAAAATAGATGTTAGAGACTACAATTATCTTGTTCTAAAAATAAAAGGAGATAACAAAAAATACCAATTTAGAGTTAAGTCTAGCTACTATGATCGACATTCCTATGTTAAAGAATTTTTTGCTTCAGATGTTTGGAGTGAAATAAAGATACCTCTCGAATCTATGAGACCACAGTTTAGAGGGATGAGACTTAACATGGGTAAGTTCAGTGGAGATTTCATCGTACAATTTGGAATCTTGATTGGAAATAAGATTGAAGAAGATTTTATGTTGATGATTGATAGTATATATTTAAGGTGAAAATTATTTTAAGAATCTTTTAACTCATGATTTCAGTATCAGCTGGTGTAATAAGAAAGAAAAATAAAATCTTAATAGGACGCAGGGCTCCTCACGAGAGAGCGTCTGGTCTTTGGGAGTTTCCTGGTGGTAAGATGGAGCAAGGTGAGACACCAGAAGAATGTTTAAAAAGGGAGCTAATGGAAGAGCTAGGGATTAAAGCTGATATTGGAACTCTTTTTACAAAGTATGAATATAAATATCCTCATGTGACTTACCAGCTATATTTTTATTTTGTTGATAATTTTTCAGGGAAACTAAAATATAGCGCGCATGATAAATTGGAGTGGGTAAGTATAGACGAATTTACCAAATATGATTTTTTACCTGGTGACCAGCCTGTATTGGACCTTTTATCCAAATAGGTTGATATCTAATGAGTTATGTCAGAATGAATAATACTTTGTGCGTATAAATGAGAAAAGTTCATATGGCTTCTCTTTAAATGAATTTCCAACAATAGCACCATATATCCAGAATGAAAGCCCGCTGTAGTGGGCTTTTTTGTTTTTATTTTTAAAGAGTAGATTTTGTTATGAATTATTTTATAGATGATGTTAAAAGAGAGGATTTAGAATTTGTATTATCACTAAATCAGAATTTTTTACCTGCCGTAGGAGATTCAGATCTAACTGTTATGAATCATTTTCTAAAAATATCCACATACTTTAAAATAATTAAGGTCGAAGAAAAATCTATTGGATTTCTGATCGGTTTATTACCGGGTAAAAACTATGGAAGCGAAAACTACAGGTGGTTTAGTGCCAGATATGACTCCTTTATTTATGTGGATAGAATAGTAATCGACAGAAAAAACCAAAATAAAGGTTTTGGGAAAATTTTTTACGATGACTTAAAAGACACTATGAAAGATAAAGCAGGTATAATCGCTTGTGAGGTAAATATTAGACCCTATAACAAGCAGTCCATTGATTTTCACAAGAACTATGGATTTGAAGATGTTGGTACAAAAAACACCGAAAACAATAAGAAAACGGTTTCTTACATGGTATATCATATTTAAAAATAAAGGTTGCAAATTAATATCAAAAAATTATGAAAAAATTTAACTGGAGTGTCGCCCAGAGTTCTAAAATAGGTTGTAATCTTCCAAAATTATGGGAAATAATTACTACGGAGTCTAATCTGGAGTTATTTCATCCATTCTGTAAAAATAATAGAGTAGTTAAGTGGCTCGGTCCAGATTCTATAGATGAGATTGAATATTTAAACGGTTCAATCTTTCAGAGAAAATTTTGTAGTTGGATAAATGAGATTGGTTATGATTTATATATCAATCAAATAGATAAACCATCATCCTTTGTTACTTGGAGATTAAGCGAGGAGGGGAATCAATCCAGTATCACGATCACTGTCTATCCCTATCTTTTTAATAGGGGAAATAAAATTCTTAATTTTATTCCATTTTACTTTATTGTAAGGCCATTTCTAAAAAAATATTTAGAATCAGTAGCAGGCGGTCTAAAACTTTATGCAGAAACAAAAACTCAGGTAGAAAAAAATTATTTTGGAAAACATTTATGGTTTTCTTAATCAAACCCTAATAAAAATTTAGTAATCATTAATAAGTTTGAAAGACATTTTAATTATTATTTAGGTTATGGCATGGTAAAAACAATATTATTTTTAATTTTATTTATTGGCATTGTAAATGGACAATTTGATTACTCGTTAGAAGATAAAAATCCATCATCTCAGAGTTATGGGCTTGAGGTCGGGCCTTCTTTTTTTGAGGATCACGTAACTCTTAATTATTTTGGTCATTTCTACTGAGGATCCTGTACTGCCCGGTTCGGTCAGCTTAATGATATTGTTAATACCCTAAAAGCTCAGAATTATCCTGTGGAACTAATTGGAATTGGTAAAGAGTCCGATATTAATAGCCTAGGAAACTGGACTGATGATAATGATGCCCCTGTCTGTTCAGATGAGTCTCCGTTCCCAACCTGGAGCAATTGGGCTGCATCGCAGAGGGATCTTTATATTTTAGATCTTAATGGTGATTTGGTATTGCAGCAAAATGTAACCAGTGGGTTGCCGGATGATCTTATAGGTCTAATTCAGGGCCTTTTATCTCCAACAACAGCTCCGTGTATTATCGGAGATGTATATGTAAGTGAGGCTCATACTTCAGGCAATCCAGAGGACTACATTGAGATATATAATTCGGGATCATCAGACTGTTCATTAGCAGGGTTTCAGCTTGATGATAACCCTGAACTTGATGATTTTACATTTGGAGATGTAATTATTACAGCGGGTGGTTATTGGATTGGATATGAAGATTATGAGGGTAGTTTTTCTTCCGGTCTAAGCTCAGAAGGAGATATAGTTGTTTTTGCAGATTCAAGTGGTAATTCTTTGACGGTTACGTTAGAACCTTCTGAGCAGCTTGATGGTGTCCAGCTTTCTCAAAGTTTTGATGAGGATGGAGTTGGTTGTTATACAAACCCTACCCCAGGAACTCAAAATAGTGAATGTGTTAGTCTTAGTACCAATGAATCGGAATTATATCCATTTAAATTTTCATTGAAACAGAATTATCCTAATCCATTCAATCCAAGAACCCGTGTGGGTTATTTTTTGTCTCAAGATTCGCATGTTTCTCTTTCTATTTATGATATGCTAGGAAATAAGGTCACTGATGTTATAAATGAGAAACAGACCTCAGGGTATAGGTCTATATTCTGGGATGCCACAGATGATAAAGGTCGCTCTATTCCAGCAGGTGTTTATCTATATAAAATGAAAGTAGGCGATAACAGTCAGATAAAGAAGATGCTCTTCATCAAATAATGAAAAAAAAAATCAACCTAAATGATAAACTGAAAAAGATAGCTGAACACTGGAGCCCTAAGGTAGTAGCTGAGATGAATGATTACCAATTTAAATTAGCTAAAATTAAGGGAGAATTTATATGGCATACTCACAAGGACACGGATGAGGCATTTATAATAATAAAGGGCTCAATGAAAATTCATTTTCGTGATCGAGAGATTGATTTGGCCGAGGGTGATATGTATGTAGTTCCGGCGGGTGTTGAACACAAGCCTTATTCAGAGAAAGAATGCCAGATTATGCTTGTGGAACCAAAAGGAGTTATAAATACTGGAGACAAAGTTAGTGATCTAACTGCTTCTAATGATTTATGGATCTAATCTTTGCCTTTGACACTGAGGACTAATTTTTTAAAACCTTTTCCCAGGATAAATTTTAAGTTTGAGATATGGAGTATATTCAAAAAGTAGAAATAGACTGCAATGATATTAAGAAGGTAAAGAATGAATTTAATAACCTGATGTTTTTAAAGCATCTGACAAAACCTCTTCCTTTAAAAATTATAGAGTGGGATGGAACGGATGATGGAGCTAAGGCTCACCTAGCGTTTTGGTTTTTTGGTTGGAAAGATTTCATTGTAGAACACGCAGAAAACATTGAAAATGAGATTGGGTTTTCATTTGTAGACGAAGGGACATGCCTACCTTTTCACCTGAAAAACTGGCGACATAAACACGGAGCTTACAAAACAGATCAGCGGATTTTTATTAAAGACGAAGTATGTTTTACAACAGAGAGTAAATTTCTGGACATTATTCTTTTCCCTATACTTGTTTTGCCAATTATTATTCGCAAAATATTTTATAAGACCTACAACTGGGAATAAAAGATACATAAATTAAATCAGATACGGATACTTAAGTTTTTTAGCATCATTTTAGGTTCGTAAATTTTGGCTTAGGCCAAATAAATCAAAATTAGGAGCACAAAAAATAATTAGATTACTTAAAGATAAACTTGTATTAACCATTATCATACTACCAGCAATTCTCATTGCCCATGGAGTGCCAACTGGTGATCAGGGATATATACAAGAAGTAAGTGGTGTGAAATTTGCTCCATTTATGTATTTAGGTGCTAAGCATATGGTTACTGGTTATGATCATTTGCTCTTTCTAGTGGGTGTTATTTTTTTTCTGTATCGTTTAAGGGATATTGCTATCTATGTTAGCCTTTTTGCGGTTGGTCACTCTTCAACATTGTTATTTGGTGTTTTCACAGGCATTCATATTAATGCTCATATTATTGATGCTATTATTGGACTCTCAGTAGTTTACAAGGCGCTTGATAATTTAGGTTTATTTAGAAAGTGGTTTGGTACACAGCCAAACACAAAAATTTCAACATTCATTTTTGGCCTTTTTCATGGTTTTGGTTTGGCTGCAAAAATTATTGAATTTGACTTAGATCCGATTGGTCTTTTTACGAATTTGATTTCGTTTAATATTGGTGTAGAAATAGGCCAATTACTTGCTTTATCTACTATATTGATTTTAATCAGCTATTGGAGAAAGAGACCTAGCTTTTTATCCTATGCTTATACAACAAATATTATATTAATGATGCTCGGCTTTATTTTAGCAGGACAACAAATTTATGGATACTTTAACTCAATTTAGATTTTATTGTGATTAATATAGAAAAATTTTCAAAAAAAGAAATACCCTCAGACTCTCAGCTTATGAGGTTTTCAATTATTGCTGTATTTATATGGTTAGTGATTTATTTTTGCATTGTGCTCCCGGCAGAGTATGGAATTGACCCTAGCGGATTGGGTAATGTATTTGATCTAACAGAGATGGGACGAATAAAAATAAAACTTATTGATGAGACAAA
>CAYFIF010000024.1:0-16405 GCA_964343085.1 uncultured bacterium
CAATAAATGCTACTTTAGAGCAGTTATAGTCACACTATGTATCAGGATGTGACAGAAATAACTGTAACAAAAATATAATCATATACAATTAACTTAATAATTTTTGTTAAATATAAAAACTTGGGACGTTTTAAAATTTGTTCCCTTTTTATTAGATTTGACGCGATTAATAAACTGATTCAGAAAAACTTATGTTAGGTAAAAAGATTATATATTTTAGATTATTTTGGTCAATTTTTAGAATAAAATTTTTTGTATTAGTATTATTAGGTAAAAATATAATTGTGGGTCAAGATTCTGATTTTGAAGAAGTAGTAATTGAAAGGCATAGCAATGGAATGAAAAAGGTGGTTATTGTTTTTGATAGTAAAGGAATAGATCAAAATCTTTTAAGCAGGCATAGATACTATGATAATGGAGTAAAAGAATTTTCAGAGTCATATGAAAATAATCAGAGGCATGGATTTGCAGGATATTGGTATGAAAATGGTCAAAAAAAAATTGAATTAAATTATAACAATGGGCTCCTAGATGGGCTCCATACAGTTTGGTTAGAAAATACTCAAAAAAAATCTCAAACTATATACATGGATGGGAATATTGTAGAGAATATAGTTTGGGAATACCATCCAAATAATAGAACAAAATCTCAAAGGATATACAGAGATGGATCAGACAATGAGGTACTAATTACTTGGTATGAAAATGGTCAAAAGGAATCTGAATCATCTTATATAAATGATAAAATCCATGGCCTTTTTTCAAGTTGGCATTCTAATTCTGAGTTAAAAGAAGAGGGTGAATACGAGGACGGATTGAAAAATGGTTTATGGACCACTTGGGATGAAAAAACTCAATTAATTAATGAGCAACTTTTTATTTTGGATGAACAAATTTATCGTAAGCAATTCACTTATTATTCTACTGGTGAGCTGCAGAGCCTTAGTTTAAATGATGACCTAAAAATACACTACTCAATGGATGGTTCAGTGAAAAAAGAAACCAAAAATGGGAAAATATGGAATGGGGAGGTTTTGCTTACTTATGAAAATGGAAATAATAAATCAATTGGAAATTATAAAGATGGGAAAGAACATGGATTATTTACAACCTACTATGAAAATGGGCTAAGAAAGTCTGAAGGCAATTATGCAGAAGGTATTCTTGGGAAAAATAAAGTATGGAAGTATTTTGAGAATGATTCTGTGAAATTAGAGGGTTCTTTTTTTGATGGGAAAAAGCATGGTCTGCAAAGGGAATGGTATCAAAATGGGAACCAGAAATATGAGCGAAATTATCAAAGCGGTAAAGAAGAAGGTATATTTATTGAATGGTATTCAAATGGTAAAAAACGTTCTGAGCAAAAGTATATATTAGGCGTTTCTTCTGGACTCACAAAGTGGGTGTATTATGATAATGGGAAGGTTAAATCAGAAGAAAACTATTTAAATAGAAAAAAACACGGTATCCATAAATATTGGTATGAAGATGGGACAATAAAATCAGATGGCTTATATAGATCGGGGAAAGAACAAGATGTTTTTACGTTCTGGCATGAAAATGGAAAGATTAAATCAGTAGTTAAGTACAAAAACGGAAAAAAGAATGGACTGAATATTGAGTACTATAAGGATGGTCAAAAATCAAGTGAGCGTAAATGGAGAAATGGACAACCAAATGGGAAGTGGATATCTTGGAAAAATGACGGAACCATATCTTCAGAAAAAGTTTATAAGCGTGGTAAAAGAGTCTTAAAGTGATTTTTCCATCACAGAATTTAGACGTTTAACAAAATCTGCCGGATTATCTAGCTTCCCACCTTCTTGGATAAGGGCTTGTTCAAACAGAAGCAGAGAAATATCATCAAAGGTTTTACCTCTTTTCATATTTTGTAATTTTTTTACGATTTTATTTTTTGGGTTGATTTCAAATATTGGTTTAATATCTGGAAGGTTTGGTTGTCCCATTGATTTCATGATTTCTTGCATTTGTGATGTAGGATCGTTTTCATCGGCGACTAAGCAGGAGGGGGAATCATTCAACCGTTTGGATATTCTCACATCTTTTACTTTATCTCCGAGTACTTTTTTTATTTTTTTAATTAAAGGCTCGAGCTCTTTAATATTCTTTTTATTAGATTTATCAGAGAGTTCATCAGCTGCGCCGCTACGGTTTACTGATTTTAATTCCTTATCATCATACTTTGGTATAGAGGTAATAACAATCTCATCTATTTCATCATCTAGAATCAATACCTCAATGTTTTTTTCATCATACATTTCTAAAAGAGGAGAATCACTAAGTGAAACCTCGTTATGTCCAGTGATGTAATATATTGATTTTTGATCTGCATCCATTCTATTTACATAATCTTTTAGGGATACAAACCCTTCTTCTTTTGTGGACTTAAACCTTAAGAGTTCAACTATAGAGTCTTTATGTTCGAATTCTTGATATGCACCTTCTTTTAAAAGCCTCCCAAATTCTGAGTAAAATTCTATATATTTGTCTTTATTTTTAGCTAAAGTATTTAACTTGTCCAAGATTTTTTTTACCGCATTTGACTTAATCTTATTCATGACCCGGTTTTGTTGAAGAATTTCTCGACTAACATTTAATGGCAGGTCCGAAGAATCAATTACTCCCTTTATGAATCGTAACCAGGTGGGTAGTAGCTCTTTATCATCATCAGTTATGAAAACACGGTTTACGTATAGTTTTACTCCTGATTGATAGTCAGCTCTGTAAATGTCGAATGGTGCTTTCTTTGGTATATAAAAAAGGATTGTAAACTCTAGATTGCCTTCTGCCTTAAAATGAATGTAATCGAACGGATCCTCAGAGTCATTCGAAAAAGATTTGTAGAATTCTATATAATCTTTTTTCTTCAAATCACTTTTTGATCTTGTCCAAAATGCTTTTGCCTTATTTATTTGTTCTGTTTTTGGAGTGCGACTTTTTTCTTTACCTTCATCATCGTATTCTATATCATCGTAGGTAAGATTGATTGGGAAATCAATATGATCAGAGTATTTTTTAATTAGGTTTTCAATTTGCCAACGACTTGCAAATTCTTTTCCATTTTCATTTAAATGAAGAGTGATAGATGTTCCAGCCTCTTTTTTTACTTCTTTTGAAAGATCATATCCAGTTTTGCCATCACTAGACCATTTCCAGGCTTCTTTGTTTCCAGCTTTTTTGGTTGATACTTCTACTTTATCTGCAACCATAAAGGATGAATAAAACCCAACGCCAAACTGTCCAATGAGATTGGAATCTTTTTTAGCGTCACCTGATAGTTTTGAAAGGAAATTCTTTGTCCCTGATCTTGCAATAGTGCCGAGATTGTCTTGTAGATCTTTCTTACTCATCCCTATACCTGTATCTGAAATTGTAATAGACGGATTATCACCATCAATATAACTGATATCTATTTTTGGATTGAAATCAGATGACTTAAACTCATCCTTTGTAAGAGTAAGATATCTCATTTTATCAAGAGCATCAGATGAGTTTGAAATAAGTTCACGAAGAAAAATCTCTTTTTGAGAATAAAGCGAATGTATAATTAGCTCGAGTAACTGGTTTACCTCAGTTTGGAATGTATGTTGGGACACTTTTTAACCTCTATACTTTAAAATTATAATTTTAAATTAAAATATCAAAAATGATACCAATTGAAATCATATGTCAAATTGGCAAAATTGGTGCCTAAAGTTATGTAAATAAATGTTAATCTTGAAAACTCTATTTAGATATAAATGAATGAAAACAATCATTCTACTATACTGTATTGGGATGTGTATTTATTTTAAATTTCAATTGAGTTTAGCCTAAAATAAATTGAGTAAATTTGTAGATGAATTTTAATGAAGAACAAAAAAATCAACTAAAAGAATATTTAGAAACAATCCTAGATTTATATACTGAAGAAGAATACGAAGAATATGTAGAAGATATTATTTATAATTACTGTTTAAATCGTTTTGGTATAGAGCGTGAGGTATCAGTAAAGATGTTCTATGTTTTGTTAGAAGAAATCAAGGATTCTTAATCTAAAGACACCAATATATTTTCGAATTTCAATTTAGGTAGTAAATAAAATGGTATTGGAGGCATGCGTACAAACATTAGACGAATCTGTCAAAGCAGAAAAAATGGGTGCCGATCAAATTGAATTATGTGGTAGGCTTGACCTTGATGGTTTAACGCCTGATTTTGATTTAGTCAGGAATGTAGTTAATACTATAAAAATACCTGTGAAGATTATGATTAGATCTCGAGCTGGTGATTTTTGTTACAATGATTTAGAGCTCGCCAAAATGATTTCTGATATAGATAGTTGCAAAAAATTGGGTATTAAAGAAGTTACTTTTGGTTGTCTAACGGATAAAAACGATATTGATATTTTATCTACAAAAAAGTTAGTACACGCAGCACACCCGATGTTGGTGACTTTCCATAAAGCTATAGATATGTCCAATGATATTATCGAAGGTCTTGAAATTCTATCCAAAATAAAACCAATAAAAAGCATTCTCACTTCGGGAGGAAAAGAGAGTGCAAAAGAAGGGCAGTTTGTAATCAGAAAAATATTAGAACATTTTCAAAATAGATTTAAAATTTTCGCTTGCGGTAAGGTAACAAGGGAGAATTTAATCTTTTTGCACAATAAAATAGGTGCAGATTACTACCATGGGAAAAAGATTGTTTTTTGATAGTTATAATTAGTCTTCGATCTGTGATTCTTTTTTTGCCTGTGGTTTTACTTTCTTAATTAAATCTTCTGATAATGCATGTTGGAGTTTCATCCAAAAATTTGGATTATCTGCCTGTAAATTTTTTAGTCTCTCGCTTTTCCAAGAAATAAAAATAAGTTCTCCATTAGCGTGAACATCTGCTGAGGCAGGTTCTCCTGATAAAAAACTAATCTCAGCTATAAAAGCACCTCTCCCCAAACTTGCGATTGGATTTTTATTTACTTCAACATTTGCGTTCCCAGATAAAACCAAGAGCAAATTATTTTGTTTTTCTCCACTGCGAATCAAATATTCATCATTTTTAGATTTTATAGTTCCCATATTCCAAAAGTATAAAAATTCCCTTGAAGTTAGCTGACTAAATATATCATCATACAGATCTCTAATCTCTTCTGGGATTAATTGAGGCCTCCTTTCTAAAAAGATTTTTATAATCATATAAACATTAACTACTACAAATATAGCAGTCCAAAAGACGGCAGATTTTAGTCCAGAATGGATAAAATGATATAAAAACAAACTGATTTGAGCGGCTGTTAGAGTTATTCGCAGCCAAAGAATTTCTCTAATTGCAAGCGCAATAAAAGTAAGCAGGTATCCAAGGTTAAGAAGTAGGGTCGCTTGTTCCATCTTTAAATTTTTTGTTAAGGATCGGCTGATTAACCTTTTGTTTTTTTGATCATAAACATAAAATGAAGTATGCTAATTTGCAAAAATATATCGGATTTCAAAAACTGTAATATTAAATATTATAATAAATTTTAGGTATATGGATACATACTATGAAAACTAAAATATGTATTTTTACATTATTATTAATTATAAACAATGCCCAAGGGCAGCAGCTACCTAATGGTTTTGTTTATTTGAAAGATTTTATACCTGATATTGTTGTTGAACTAAGGTATAGTACAAATTTTAATTTTCTTGGGGTGAGGGTTGATGGATACGAAAATAATAAATGTATTATGACAAGAGATGCGGCTGAGGCATTAAAAAAAGTTCAGAATGAATTGAGGGTTATGGGACTGGGGCTGAAGGTATATGACGCATATAGACCTCAAAAGGCAGTAGATCACTTTGTTCGTTGGGTATCAAATAAATCGGATACATTAACCAAAAAAGAATTCTATCCCACTTTAGCTAAAAAAGAATTGTTAGAGGAGGTCTATATTGCGACTAAATCAAGCCACACAAGAGGGAGTGCTATAGACCTAACAATAGTTTCTTTTCCTGTTACTAATCAAAAATCCTTTGAAATAGAAAACCAACGGGATTGTTCAGAAGGGAGTCTTGGAGATCAGCGCGATAATAGTTTAGATATGGGCTCTGGCTATGACTGTTTTCATGAAATTTCTCATACAAGCAATGTCTCAATTACATCTCAACAAAGAGCAAACAGGCTTTTGTTGAAGTTTTTGATGGAGAAACAGGGGTTTAAGAACTACAAAAAAGAGTGGTGGCACTATAATTTTATTGATGAGCCATTTCCTGATACTTATTTTAATTTTCCCGTAAAATAGGTCTATTTTTTTTAATGCTTTTTTTAGAAAAGATTGTCCTAATTATATGTTCAATCATTTTATCTTCTCCGGTCTTTGGATCGTAGCTCGATTTTAGATTATGATTAAAAATTCGTGCAGTTATTTGCCAAAAACTTGCATTAAATAAACCTCTGAAGTCTTTTATTATCTGGTATGATGTGTAGCCGGTCTCCCTATCAATTAGCCTGATTAATATTCGCCCCTGGCTTCTTTTCATTTTTTTTATTCGACTACCATACTTGGAAATAAGAGACGATTCTATTTTTTGAAAAATTACTTTTTTCCCCTTTCTTTTTTTAAAATAAGAAAGGGTATTGATACTATCAAGAACGGTTGAATAATCATCCAGTAGTTTTGCGGTCATTTTAGCGTAGGGATAGACTTTTATCACATCTCTCTCTAGCTTTGTAAACCATTTTCTCTGTTTATTGGTTTTTATTCCAAGGACTGATATGCTCTCAAAAGGTATGGATATTGTGTTTAAAAATAATGTATCTGATATAGAAGAGATTGAGAGTTTTTTTTTCTCATAGCCGATGTAAGAGATTGTAATTAAATCACCAGGTTTAAACATGCTTATTTGGCATAATCCATTACTATCTGTTGTCGTTCCAAAAGTATCGGTAAAAACATTGACCGCGCCTAATGGTATTTTAGTAAGGCTATCGCAAATAAAAATATTTTGCGAATAAGAAACACTGATAATCAAAAAAATAATTCTATACACAAAAACAATAAGTTTCTTTGTTTTCTGAAATTACAAATTTGTTTTACTCTATAAATTATTTTTTTGATTTTGCTATTGTTTCCAAATGATATGACTTTGTATTAAAATCAACCTTATGAAATATAAAATATTCTTAATATCTATTTTTTTTAGTGCTGTTCAAGCTCAGGGTTTTGATGAAAAGGGTAATTTTGTTATTCCAAGTATAGAGCAATGGAACCTAGAAAGCATGATAGCAAAAAATGGAGTCTTGTTTTCACCGGTATCAAAAGAAGCCTTTTCAGGTATGGTATTTGAGATGGATGGCTATGGGAATGTGATATCTGAAAGATACTATAAGGATGGAATATTTAACGGTTTTGAAAATAGAATAGAGTATTTTGATAAGAGTAGTTGGTCAAAGAAAAAAAAAGCAACCTTTTATTTCAATGGTAAGAAGCATGGTCTATTTTTAGAGTGGGATATTTACGGTGATAGAGTTGTGGAAGGATATTATAAAATGGAAAGAAAAGATGGAACATGGACAAGTTGGTTGAATGGTATAAAAGTTGAGCAAAAAACTTTCGTAAGGGATAAAAAAGAAGGACTGTTAATCAGATGGTATGAAAATGGTCGAGTGAAATACAAGGTCACATATCAAAACGATAGGAATATAGGAGTAAAATGTTGGGACTTATCAGGCTTTGAATGTACATGCTTTACTTATCCTGATGAGATAAGTTGTTTATAGTAAATATAAACAAAAATAAAGATAGTTTTATTTTATCATAGGAGTCAAAAATGAGAAAAAAACTTTTATTATCAATAATTTTTGTTTTTAGTTGTTCAGGTGACCCGGTTAATATGGATGAAAAACTATTTGATAGATCTGGACAGTGGATTACAAATGATGATTACAGCTCATTTTTTTTCTACAATCTAAAAGTATATAGCGGCCCTGGGTTTATATTGCATCGGAACGGTAAAAAAAAGGAAGAAGGAAACATTAAGCGAGGTTTTAAGACTGGTATTTGGACGGGATGGGATGAAGATGGTAAAAAGAAATTTTCGGGTGAATATTTAAAGGGGGTATATAATGGGAAGTGGGAAGGCTGGTATCCAAATGGTAATAAGAAATACGAAGGAAACTACGATGACGGTTTACAAGTAGGTTTGTGGACCTATTATGATGAAAAAGGGAAAAAAAATTTAGAAGAAACCTATTTTACCTGCACCGAAAAATGTGCAGAATCTCATTCAAAGCCGATCAGGGCCTGCCCCTTTAAGGGTCAGATATCTGAAGAAAAAAAGTATTAGGTCTTAAGTATTTAACATTTCACATAAAATGAGAAAGCTACTTGCAGCACCCATATTATTGTTTAGTTTTTTATTTTCTCAGATAGAGCTTGATGTGACATGGACCCCTTATGTTACATATTATATGAGTATGTTTGATATAAATACTGGTGAGTCTAATATGCCGATTTTTATGGCAGAACTTCGTCGAGAATCTAATGCGCCTGAGACTGTAAATATTAATGTTGTTTTTGAAATCATTATTGACTCTGAGGCGCTAGGAGTAGATAATCAAACACTTGCTAGAGTTGAAACAACTGAGCCATTACCCATTACTGCTCCGGTTCACCTATCAAATATGGATCTTAATCTATCTACAAACCAAATTTTTGATGATCTGGGGCAGCCACTACCTTTGAGGATTGCAATAACAGAAAAAATTGATGCATCAGAAATGGAAGAAATGTTTAATGCGATTGTTCAAACCGGTAGGCTTCCAAATGGTATATATACGTTTCGCATAGCGATTATAACTGAAGAAGGTCAGGAAATCGTAGAAGAAGATATATTAAATATTTCTAATCCTAGTATGCTTCAACTTATTACCCCGGGTGGTGCTTTAGCTGATACATTAATTAATGAGGTTTACACATCTTTCCCCATACTTCAGTGGGAGTCTGATCCCTGTAATATTACTAGTGATTGTGAATATTTTATTAGAGTTTCAGAGTTTAACCCTCAGGAGCATTCATCAATTGACCAAGCAATTGAATCTGTTACAAGGCTGCCTTTAGACCAGAGCCAAGGGTTTGAGTCAGTAGGGTTTGGGGTAACAACTTTCCAATACCCTACGAGCGCTGGGGATCTTGAGCCTGGGAAAATATATGCATGGCAGGTTAAGAAAGACCTTCTTACAACAGCTGGGACAGAAGAGCTTTTGAGTAATATACTTGTTTTTAAGATAAAAGATTTTTCTCTAGAAGAAACTCAATCAGTCCAAAATAATATTTCCCCTGCAGATATGGTTCTTCGGAGTCTCATAGGTGATGATATGGCAGATCAAATTTTCGGATCAGGCGGGCAGGCTGAAGGAGCAGTGGCAAATGGTAATATTACTTTAAATGGAGAATCTGTAGATATTTCTTTTGTTCAATCTCTGTTATCAATGGGGGTCTCAACAACTGATGAAAATGGGAACGAAAATTTTAGAGCCCCTGAAATACTTTCTGTAGAGGTATCAGAATGAAAATAGCTCTGGTATTATTAATATTTTTAAATTTTCTGTTGGGATCATCAAAAGTAGCGGTTGCAATTAAGATTAAGGGAAAAGTCTCTCTTATCTCTTCTAGGGATAAAAATAAAACCGGGCTTAAGCCTGGGACCCCTCTCAATGATAAGGATAAAATAATCACTGATAAAGATTCGTTTGCTGCTTTAATGTATCTTGATGATAAATCAGTCATAAAACTATTAAGTAACTCTGATTTAATTATAATTGGTGAAAGATCAAAAAAGGGGATAAATAAATCGCTTGATATTAGTTATGGTAAAATAACTGCAAATATTGCTAAACAAAAAGGAAATGAATTTCGTATTGCGACACCTACCTCCGTAGCATCTGTTAAGGGGACTGAACTGGCAATTACTTCTGACCCTTCTGATGGTGATTCTTTTACTTTACTCGAGGGTTTGATTGAAGTGACTAATTCCATTACCGGAGAATCTATGGAAGTATCTCAGGGTGAAACTGCAGTTTCAACACCAGACGGATCATTAGATGTTAGCGAAACAACCACTGAGGATATGGAAGGTTTTGATGAAGCTGAAGTAGATATACCGGCACAAGAACTACGGTTTGAAGTAGAAGACACGAATGGAAATATTAAGGAAATTATCATCAGGTATAGATAGTCTTATTTTTTAGGATGCGGAAGCTGCTTTATATTTTTCTTTTGGGAACAGGGTTTTTATGGCCTCAATCTAATATTATTATTATGAGTCCAAATCCCAATGAAGAGATTTCAGATAGTGAAGTGCTAATTGCAGTTTCTTTTTATCAGATTGATGGTATTACACCAAGTGATATACATCTTTCAATCGATGGGAATGATGTTTCAAATAGAGCCTTTATTGATAAGGATATGTTAAGCTGTTTGGTTGATGGTCTCCCACCCGGGAAACATCGTATAACATTAATTCTCGGTAGCCGGATGAGACCAAAAATGTGGTCTTTTTATATTTCTGGAAAGAAAGAGATGAAATCTGAATATTCGGGTAGAATTAGATCGGGTAGCAGTGTTGAACAAATAGATGAGCAGTCTTTAAATATTAGCCATTTCAATCTAGAAACCAAAGGTAGAATGAGTGGGGGTTTTAGTTTTAAATCAAATATTAAACTAACGACCCAGGAGAGTAGGCTCTATCAAGCAAGAAATATTTTTAATTTAGGAATTAATTTTCGAGAATATGCCAAAATTAATTTGGGAGATACAAACCCGCGAATATCATTTTTCACTTTAAATGGGAAACGGATTAGAGGCTTAGATGTTGAAATGAAATATGGATTTTTGAACCTTCAAATTGTCAAAGGGAAAATTAATCGAGCTGTTCAGGGTGATCTTAAAGACGCTTACACATATACGATTGATACCAAACAAAATGGCAGAAAATTTTTATCACTAAAACGAGCTGGATATACCTTTGAACAAAACCTTACTGTCGGTCGGTTTGCGCTGGGGAAAGGAAAAAACTTCCAAATGGGTCTAAATTTTTTAAAGGCGCGTGATGACACATCTAGCGTCAAGACGAAACTTGATGGTGCCAGCATTATTTATAATCCTACTTCATTTGGGGCTGTGAGTGGTTTGAATGCTGGGACTAGATATTTTGTTAATGAGTTAGGTTCTAATGGAGAGTTTCAAAGCGGTGAGAATTGGAACGGAACTACGCCCAAAGACAATTTAGTAGTTGGATCCGATATTGGTATTTATTTGGCTAATAAAAGAATATTGATCGAAGGAGAGATTGCCTTTAGTTTAACAAATAATAATATCTGGGGTGGCCCACTTACACTTGCTGCCATGGATACACTTATAGATGACCAAGTAGACAGCACTATATTAGGAATAGATCTTCAAAGTTTTCCTGATCCAGCGGATTATTCGGATTGGCTTATAATCAATCCAAATCTTTCTCCTCTTATACCGATTGATATGAATGCATTTGATACTATATCTCCACTACCATTAGATCAGGCGATACTGTCAATGCCTTCTTTAGCCTATAGAGGGAAAACAGTAATTAATTTTTGGAAAAATTATCTTGTTATGGAATACACTCAGGTGGGGCCCGAGTTTAATTCATTAGCGAATCCTTATTTAGTTAAAAATAAAAGGGAGCTTTCTGTTACAGATAAGTTAAAACTGTTTCGTAATAGATTAATGTTTACTGTAGGATATAAGCATCAAGATGACAATATATTAACCACAGTTGAAAATGTTTCATCACAAAATTCGACATCGTTAGGCGTCAATTTTTTACCAGGGTCCAAAATTCCAAATTTCAATTTTACCTATCGCTCTATAATTAGAGACAACGGGATAGTTGATATAATCCAACTTACAGATACCACCTATTCGGATAATCGAGAAAAAACAAAGACCAAAAATATTATATTAAATATAAGTCACCAGCTTGAAAAGAAATGGAATCATACTTTTAATGCAACATACGTTATGGTTAATCGAAAAGATCAATTTGCAGATCGGGATGATTCATTATTTATTGATCCAAGCCTTCTTTCGAATGTGGCTAACCTGAGTATTTCGACCCGCTACAAGATTCCATTGAAAACAAGCCTAAACTTTATTTTTAATAGTAGTCAATTAAGCACTGGTCCAGGCAAAATAGGGGAGCAAAGTTTTTTTACAAGTGGAATTAATGGAGAGTATTCTTTTTTTGAGTCAGGATTTAAAATAAGTAGTGGTTTAAACTATAATTTGGGTACTGGAATAGTAAATATGAGATGGTTTGGAATTAAACTGGGTTTGTACTGGAAACTTGCAGATGACCTTAGCATAAATTCTCAAATGGATTATCGTTCAAAACTAATAAATAAAGAAAGAAAAAATACGCTGATAGCGCGGATCAATCTTAATTATTCATTTTAGATATTAATTAAGCTTGTATTAAATATTTTTCAGGAAATCAAATGGATCAAGATAATAATTTTTCTAAACTAACTAATGAATATATAAACGATTTGCCACTAAAATATTTTGAGGGTGATATTCGCCTTATTCAAACTAGAGAAGAGCTCAACAATGCATGTAGTCTCTTGGGAACAGAATCTATACTTGGTTTTGATACAGAAACTAGACCAGCTTTTAAAAAAGGACAGTTTTTTTTACCGTCACTCGTTCAACTTGCTGGACAGGAATCGGTATATATTTTTCAGTTAAAAAAGTGTGGATTCCAAGATGCCTTAAAAAAAATTCTTTCAAATTCTTTATTACTAAAGTGTGGTATCGCTGTAGAACGAGATATAAAAGACTTGCAAAAAATATCTTCATTTAAATCCAAAGGTTTTATTGATCTGGGGAATGTTGCTCGTGAAAAAAATTTAAAGAATTACGGATTGCGTAATCTAACAGCCTTATTATTAAAGTTCAGAATATCAAAAAGTAGCCGGACAACGAACTGGAGTGTTGATAAACTTTCAATAAAACAACTGCAATATGCAGCAACAGATGCCTGGGCCAGTAGGGAGATTTATCTTAAGTTATTTAAATGACAAATTGTTGGGGGCTACTTTTTTGAACCTGCGTTGTAACTAGGTGTATAAATATAATTAATTATGTGACTATTTAAGTTTTTTGGCAATTTTTTATTTATGAGACCAATTAACCTTGCGTGTTCTACTACTGAAACTGCAATAGAAATAGAGACTGCTCTTATCTTTTTTAGCGGGGGATAGAGTAGGCCTTGTTTCATTTCCGAATTTGAAACAAGACTGGAAAGAGTCTTTGCGGCAGTGAGAAAAAATGATTTTGGTATTATTTTTGTTCCAGAGATTATAGAACCTAGGCCAACCCCAGGGAAGATATAAACATTGTTACCTTGACTAGGTGTCAGGGTTTTATTTTTAATATTTACAGTATTAAAGGGACTACCACTTGCAAAAATTGCTTTTCCATTGCTCCAATTATAAACTTGTTTGGCGGTGCACTCAGATTTGGATGTTGGGTTTGATAAAGCAAAGACTATTGGCCTTTTATTAATCATAGTTAGGCTCTTTATTACCGATTTGGTAAACTTTTGTCCTTGTCCAGAAGTTCCTATGAGAATTGTTGGTTTGATAGAGTCTATAATTTCATTTAGATCTGTTAAAGGAACATGCCTGTGGGCATATTTTTGTTTTTCATTTGAGATTCCTTCACGTTGTTTAACAATTAATCCCTTGCTATCGATATACCAACATTTTTTTCGAGCATCAGATTGTTTAACACCTAATTCTAGTAGAGCCTCTACGAATAAGTCACCGATTCCAATACCTGCTGTACCGGCTCCATAAAAAAGCAAGATCTGATTTTCTAAAGATTGTTTGGTTATTTTCATACTTGTTATAATACCAGCCAATGCCACAGCAGCGGTACCTTGTATATCATCATTAAAAGTACGGTAAGAGGCTTGATATTTTTTTAACAACCTTGTGGCATTTTTATTCGCAAAGTCTTCGAATTGAATTACAGCTGATGGGAATGTTTTTTTTATTGATATCATGAATTCATCAATAAACGAATCGTATTTAGAGCCACCAACTCGATTTTGTTTTAGTCCTAAGTATGTTGGGCTATTTAAAAGATCATTATTATTTGTCCCAACATCAAGGGTGATAGGAAGACAATTACCTGGGTGTATACCAGCGCAGGCGGTATATAATGATAATTTACCAACTGGTATACCCATTCCATTTGCACCTAAATCTCCAAGGCCTAAAATTCGCTGCCCATCTGTTACCACAATAACATCTACTTGTTTATGCGGCCAATTAAACAGTATTTGTTCTATTTTCCCGGAGTCTTTGATTGAAATATATAGACCTCGAGGTCTGCGAAATATATGATCATATTCTTGACAAGCTTCACCTACAGTTGGTGTATATATTATAGGCATCATAGTTTCAATTTCATCCAATATTACTTTGTAAAATAAAGTTTCATTACGATCTTGAAGTGCAATCATATATATATATCTTTCAAGATTGGAAGTTTTGTTTTTAAAAACATCGATGATTTTTTTCTTTTGTTCTTCTAACGAAAGTATTCTTGGTGGTAATAAACCAGTTAATCCCAATTGTTCTCTTTCATTTATAGAAAACCCGGTGCCTTTATTAAATAAAGGATCATGAATTAGTTCAATCCCAGATAGGATTTTTTGGTTTTTATTTTTGTGAGCCATTTTTATTCACGCTAATATACTAGATTATTTTTTAAAAACTTTATTTTGAAAAACATTTATTAAAAGGACTTTTTAACTGTATGATAAAATTGATCTGTAACAAAACAAAAGATATGAAATGGGAATGAATTTTAACTCAGGCGATTTGTATGCTTTATTAACTGCATTATGTTGGTCCTCTGCGGTTATACTTTTTGATTTGTCTGGTCGTCGCCTTGGGGCAATGCAAATTAATCTTTTGAAAAATGGTATAGGCGTGGTTGGCTTTATTTTTACTCTTATGGTTATGGGCCATGGTATTCCTGATTTTTCAATAAATGAACTAGGTTTATTAATATATAGTGGTGTAATTGGAATAGTGGTAGGAGACTTGTTTTTTTTATATTCGCTAAAAAAAATAGGTTCAGGTTTGAGTGCAATTGTTTCAACTTCTTATTCTCCAGCTGTATTCATTATCTCGTATTTTATGTACAATGAAGTCATTTCTATAAAGGTTCTTTTTGGAGGCTTTCTAGTTATAATTGCGATAATTATTGGAACAAGAAAGGCGGAAAGATTGAAAACCGAGAAAACATTTATGGTCGGTGTTTTTTATGGTTTAATTGCACAGGTTTTAACCGCATATTCAGTTTTATTAGTAAAGCCAATAATGTTATCACATTCAGTAATTGAAATCGCATTGATCCGTTTTGGTTCTGCACTTTTATCAACTGTATTGATCTTAAATGCTTGGAAAGGAAAATTTTTTCTTATCCAGACTATTAATCAAGGGTTTAAAAATCATTATCTAGTTGCAGGTGCATTTTTTGGTACTTATCTATCAGTAATTTTTTGGTTGGCCGGGTTTAAGTATACTTTATCAGGAAGAGCAGCTATTTATAATCAATTATCAACAATATTTATAATGATAATGGCAACTGTATTTTTAGGTGAAAAAATGTCTGGAAAAAAATGGATTGCAGTTATTCTAGCAGTTTTTGGTGCTTTAGTAGTAAGTATTCAATAGAACCTGTTTTGAATTATTGTTACAGAGTTGGATTGTTTTTTAGATTAAAGTTTGTATAAATAATATTTTCTTAAAAATATGTATAAATTTTTTTTATTAATCTTAGCAATGTATTTTTTATCATGCATTGGGATGAAAAGAGCTAAAACAGAAAGCAAGAGAGAAAAAGAGTTAAGATATAATCAAAATATATTGCATGTAAAACAGGCTTTCTATATGGGTAAGATAAATAAATCGAGTTATGATTCTCTTCTTATAAGACTTAATAATAATAAAGAAGTTAATTTGGACGAGGTATTGAATAATTAATGAAGAATGATCTTTCTCCTTATGTAGCTTCAATTATTTCCGTTTGTATATCTTGTTTATTTGCTTTAGGATGTTCTCAAGGAGGTGTTCAATTAAATGGAATCCCTATTGTTTTTTTATGTTTAATAATTATTTTTTCTATCCAATGGCTAATTTTTTTCCCATCATATTTTTATCATACAGAGCACTATTATGATTTAACTGGAAGTATTACTTACATAATAGTAATTAGTTTATCATACTATTGGAAAATTTCTAGTTTTTCTGATACAGCTTTAGACACGCGTTCATTTATTTTATTTCTGTTAGTGTTTTTATGGGCTAT
>CAYFIF010000025.1:0-16391 GCA_964343085.1 uncultured bacterium
CCGTGTCATATAATCTAAAGTCTGTGCAAGGAGCGATTGCAACACCTGCTTTAAAATAGGTTCCATTTCTAGTTAGCATTAGGCAGGTGAAATATCCTCCTCCACTCCAACCCCAAGCTCCAATTCTATTAGGATCGGCGTATCCTTGGTTTACAAGAAAATCAATCCCGGCGAGGTGATCCTTAGCCAAATATTTTGACATATCACCGTAACTATGATTTTTAAACTTTTCCCCTCGTCCACCCATGCCGCGTGCATCCATAGAGAAAACAATATATCCATTTTGAGCAAGATATTGGTGCCATACTCTCCCCCACTGATTACGAACAATTTGAGTTCCCGGCATTCCATAACCATGAACTATTACAGGATATCTTTTTGAAGAATCAAACTCAGCAGGGAAAATTATCTTACCATAAAGTTCTACATTCTCATCTCGACTTGGAAAATGTACAATCTCAGGAAATACCCATTCATATTCTAGAAATTGACTGATATCAGTTACTGAAATAGTCTTTACTATTTCACCATTTGGGGTACTTTTTAATAATATTTTTTTTGGAATAGTTGTGCTTGAAAATGTATCAATAAAATATTTACCATTAGCCAAAAATTGAATATTATGGGTCCCATCTTCTCTCGTGATTAGATTCAATCCTGTACCATCAAAGTTTATAGAATAAAGGCCTGAATCAAAAACAGATTTCTTATTTGCAATAAAATAGATGAGCTTATTATCTTCATCTATATGTTCAATTGATAAGACTTCCCAGTCTCCTTTTGTTATTTCCCAAGTTTTACTTCCAGAGTGTTTTGATAAATATATATGCTTATATCCAGACTGTTCTGATAGCCAAACAATTTTCCCATCTCTAAGAAAATATATTTGACCATGATTATCGACCCATCCCTTATCATCAGTTTCTCTTAAAATCTCTTTAGACTTACCATTGATTTTTCTAGCGACCCTGAGGCTCCAACTTTTTTGATTTCGTTCCATTTTTAAAAATGCTAGACGCTCACTATTTATCCATTTCACCCATGGAAAATAAAAGTCACCTTCAATTCCTAAATCAATCCACTTTCTTCCACTACTTTTTATATCAAGTATACCTATTCTAATTTTAGGGTTTTGTTCTCCTACCTTTGGGTACCTCAACTTTTTAACATCTGGATAGAAGCTCAGTTGATCAATCATCAAATATTCAGGAACCATAGATTGATTTTCTTCAAAAAATGCTATTGATCTACTATCAGGAGACCATCTATATCCATCATACCCAGATAATTCTTCTTCATACAGCCAGCCAAAGTGACCATTCAAAATAATTTCTGAACCAGAGCTTGTTATCCTTTTTTCCTTTTGTTTTTTAATATCATAAATATATAGATCATTATCTTGCCTTACATAGGCAACATATTTACCATTTGGAGAAAATTTGACATTTCTTAGGTATGAATTTTTATCGGTCAAAGGGCTTATGGTCTTTTTTAATATATCATATATATAGTAGCTAGCAAAAAAGGAATGTCTCCATATTTTTTGTTTTTCTGTAATTAATAATAATTTGTCATCAGTCTGGGATAAAATAATATCATCGATATTAATATAATTATTATTGAAATTAAGTTCTGAACTGTCTAAAACCATAATAGAGTCCATACTTGGAAGAAAAACTTTAAACCATGAACTTTTATTTTTACCATTGCCCTTTGTTAGAAAAGCCTGATCATTATTGTATGAAATAACTTTGTTTATAGAGGCTATTTGAAACGGGGATTTTACTATTACATCATCAGAAGTGAGCCAGACTGATTGAAGTTTTTCAACGGAAAGGAAAAAAAATAGAATAATCAAATTCATATTAAAGTTCTTTCTTAACTGACTCTAAAAATGAAACCATCATTTTAAAGTTAATTCTATTCGTATTTACATTTCGTGGACTTGGGTGATAACATCCATAAAGTCTATTACCATTTGGCAGGGTGTAACCTTTTCCATGCTTAAATGAATAATCTTTCATTTTTATCTCATAAAATTTTGAAATAAATCTTAAATAAGAATCATAGCCTATCTTCCCTAAACCTATTACTACCTTAAGATTAGATAAAAACTGTAACTCCTTTGCTAAAAAATTTGAGCAATTATTTTTCTCCTCAGCAGTTGGTTTATCACCTGGGGGAACACACTTTAGTGATACGGTCATATATGCATTTAATTTAAGGCCATCTTTACGATTATCTGAGTTTGGTTGATTTGAAAACCCTGTATGATATAAGCATTTAAATAAAAACTCAGCAGATTTATCACCAGTAAACACTCTTCCAGTGCGATTACCGCCATGAGCCGCTGGTGCAAGCCCAATAATTAGCAAGGAACTACTCCTATCACCAAAACCAGTTACAGGTTTTCCCCAATAATCCCAATCAAGAAATGATTTTCTTTTTTCTCTAGCAATCTTTTCTCGAAATTCAACTAATCGACTACACTTGGTACATGAAATAATTTCTGTATTTAGTACATCAAGATTCATTTGGTGATAATAATATTTTTCCTATATTTTTTCTTTTAGCGATATATATGTGTGCATCAGATGCTTTAGATAAAGGAAAGATCTTATCTATCTTTGGATTTATTATTTTATTATCTAGCATGGACAATATCTCACTGGAATATGCTTTAACTAAGTCCTTTCTATATTTGATTAAGCCAAGATGAAAACCGTATACCGTTTTATTTTTTCGCATCAACTCCAAAGGACTAAACTTGGGCATAGCTAAATACTGTGGAATGATTTTAAATAAATTCTTCTTATTTGATAAAGCAGCAGATGAAAAACCATAGGTGCCTAATCTTCCAAACTCAGATAAGCAACTATAACTTTCATTTAATTGCTTTCCACCTAGTGGATCTAGAATTACATCTGCTCCTCTACCATCAGTAATTTCTAAAACCTGATCCTTGAAATTATTTTTTCGATAATCAATAAGTTCAATATTTCCAAATTTTCTTATTTCATCAAATTTGCCTGATGATGCTGTTCCAATAATTTTTGCACCCAAAAATTTAGCTATTTGCATTGCAGCTATTCCTACACCACCTCCAATGCCATGAATGAGTATCCATTCCCCATTTTTGATATTAGCCTGATGAACAATCATAAAATATGCTGTTAAGTAATTTACAGGGATTGCAGCGGCTATATCAGAATATTTTTTGTCAATTAAAAATAACTGATCTTCATTAATATTCACATAAGTAGAATATCCGCCTGATTTACATAAGCCAATTACCGTTTTCCCAATTAAAGATGGAGATGCATTTTCCCCTATATCTTCAACAACTCCGGATACTTCCATACCTAAAACATAAGGCGGCTTAAGTCTAGTTGTATAAAGACCCTGTCTGCTCATAATATCAGCAAAATTTATCCCAGAGTATTCAATCTTAACTAATACCTCTTTATTATTTGGCGCTTTCAAAGAATTTTCTTTATAAATGAGGTTTTCAGGACCACCATGACCATTTAAAAAAGCCGAAAAACATTTTACCATATTTAACCAATCTATTCTAACTAACTAGAATACAATATTTCATTAATGATTGTAATATTAGAAAATACGAATTTCTTGTTCATTGTTTCATCTTATACCATTACATAAATTTGCCAGCTATTTTATTTATATAAAAATAAGTTTATGAGAAAAGGGTAATAAAATGGGACTTATGACAACAATGCGAAAACGCATGCATATTGTATTGTGGGGACTATTATTCATGTTCTTACTTAGTATGACCATTGGAGGTCTTGTTGGGGGCGCAGATATAGTTGGGCACCTACTAGGTAGAGTTAATCCAGCTACTACAATCGCTAGAATAAATGATCGCGATATATCACCAGATTTGTACCAAAATCTCGTTAATCAAGAAATAGAAAAAGTTCGATCAACTGGACAGGAATTAAAAGATTTTCACTATCAACGCGCTAGAAACACAGCATGGGAAAACCTTTTACAAGAAGTTCTTGTATCGCAGGAAGTTGATCGTCTTAACTTAACCGCTTCAGATGAAGAAGTTTTGTTTCATTTAGAAAATGAACCACCCTCTTTTCTTCAACAAAATCCATCTTTCCAAAGCGATGGTAATTTTGACCAAGAAAAATATATGAAAGCTTTGGCCAACCCTGAAGGTGATGAGTGGATCCCCATTGAATCCTTTTTAAAAAATACCTATATCCCAAATTTTAAGTTGCAACAATTTTTAGATCAAAGTATTGTAATTAAAGAAAGCGATATACAAACTGAATTTAAAAAACGTAATCTAGAATTCACTATTAATGGTATCCATATAACTAATAATGCTGTTAGATCTAAAGTTTCAGACCCTTCAGATGAAGATCTTCTTATCGAATATAATAAATCAAAAAACGACTTTAAGCATGAAGAATTAAGGAATATTGAATATTGTTTTTGGAAAAAAGAGCCTTCAAAAGGCGATTCTATAAAAGCTGAATCCTTTGCAAAAGAAATAGCTGAAAAAGCAAGGAAAGGAGATGATTTTTCTAATCTAGCAAATGAATTTTCGCAAGATCCAGGTAATCAAAATAGCAATAATGGTGGTGACTTAGGGTGGTTTAAGCGAGGAAGAATGGTCAAACCATTTGAAGATGCTGCTTTCGCATCTAACAAGGGAACTATAACAAACCCAATTAAATCTAGATTCGGTTATCATATCATATATGTTCGTGATAAAAAAACTAATAAAGACGGAGATGAGGAGATTTTAGCATCTCATATTTTGCTTAAAATTGAAACATCTGCCACAACTCTGTCAAATCTAAAACGTGAAGCCACTTTGTTTAGCTATGATGCTCAAGATATAGGTTTTAATACAACAGCAGATAGTAATAAAATTGAAATTTATGAACAGAAAAAGCTGAAGGAAGATTCATTCTCAATTAATACATTAGGATCATTTAGAAATGCAGTCCGATTCGCATTTCAAAATGAAATAAATTCAGTTTCATCTATAATGGAAAATGATTCTTATTTCGCAGTTTTTAAGGTAGACTCAATTATACCACCAGGTATCACTTCATTTGATGATGTAAAATCTCAACTTTTAACTAAAATTAGGAGAAAACTAGAAAAAGAAGCGACTCTACAAAAGGCAAATAATCTTTTAATTGAAATAACAGCAGATGGTGAAAGTATAGGTAAAGCAAAAGTAGATAAAGAAATAAATGTTATAGAAAATGAAACAAAAACCTTGTCTCAAGGATTTTCTTCAATAGGAAGGAGTAATTTTGTAAATGGAGCGCTCCTATCTGGTTACCCAGGAGAAATTATAGGTCCTCTAGAAACAACAAGAGGTCACACACTGCTTGAGATTATTGAAGTTTCACCTTTTGACAGCACTGAGTTTATTGTTCAAAGAGAGACCCTCAAAAAGAACTTATTTAATCAAAAGCAGAGGCAGGTATTCGAATCTTGGTTAGATGATTTAAAATCAAAGGCCTCAATCACAGATAATAGAAAATATTACTATTAATCATTAATACAATTTTTAATACAGTTTAATAGAAATTGAGGCGCTCTTGTGGGAAGACCATCACTTTTTAGAAAAGCATGGAGAGTATAGCCTTTAGCAATAAATGTGTTTCTTTTTGAATCTCTAACAAAATAAACAATCTCTAGCTTGGTTTTTGGAATCTCCTTAATTCTACTCTCTATTACTAAACTATCTTCAAGTTTAGCAGCTTTTTTATACTCACAATGTGATACAATTACAGGAATATAAATTCCATAATCTTCAATTGCGGTCACATTTAAACCAATTGATGAAAGCAATTCCGTTCTCGCTTCTTCAAAAAATTCTAAATATCTAGAATAGTATACGATTCCCATTTGATCTACATCTTTATAATAAATTTTAATCCGATGCTTATGGGATATCAACCTTACTCCTTAAAAAATCCTAATTTATCATATTTTTCAATCCTCTTATCAAGATAATTTTTCTCTTTTTTCTGATCAAAATCATTAAGTGTTTTTAGGATTATTTCTTTTAAATTTTTGGCTGTACTACCGAAATCCCTGTGAGCACCTCCGTTTGGTTCAGATATAATTTCATCACAGATTTCTATGTTTTTTAAATCTTTTGGTGCTAGCATTAGAGATTCAGCAGCCTCACTAGCTTTCTTAGCATCACGGTACAAAATTGAAGCGCAGCCTTCTGGACTGATTACTGAATACCATGTATTTTCTAACATGTAAAACCTATCACAAAGACCTATTCCTAAAGCACCGCCGCTTGCACCTTCACCTATAATAACACTAATGATATTGGTCTTTAGTTTTGCCATTTCCATCAAATTTTTAGCTATTGCTTCACCCTGTCCCCTTTCCTCTGCACCAATTCCAGGATAAGCGCCTATTGTATCAATCAGAGTGACGATGGGTAGATTAAACTTTTCTCCTAGTTTCATAACTCTAATTGCCTTACGATATCCTTCTGGTCTCATCATACCAAAATTCCGATAGAGATTTTCTTTAGTTGTTCTTCCTTTCTGTTGACCAATCCATACAACTTTTCTATCACCAATCGTTCCAATTCCAGAAACAATTGCTGGGTCATCACCAAAATATCTATCCCCATGAAGTTCAATAAAATCATTGGAAAAATGGTTTATATAATCCAAAGAGAAGGGTCTTTCAGGATGTCGCGCCAGTTGAACACGTTGCCATCTAGAAAGACTCATAGAAAGCGTATCTATTATATTCGTTCTTTCTTTATTGAGAATTGCAATCTGGTTTAAAGATTCTGGTGTGGATTCGGCAGTGGATTCTATTTGCTGAATCCGCTGATCGATTTCCTCAATTGGTTTCTCAAATTCAAGATAATATTTTTGCAAAGCCATTATTTTGTCTATTAACTAAATATAGGTCAAATATTTAGTAGCAGAATTTTAAACAAAAATTAAAAATTAAATTCAATTTATTTTATTTATCTTTTTAGCAAATAAATAGAAGTTGAAATAAGCAATTTAATTATCATTATAAAAGCATATAATAAATTAAAAATTTTTGAATAATTATTTGATAAATGCTTTTTATATAAATAGTAATAACTTCTGTGCCATTCAAACAATGAAAGGATTGGAAAAGTTTTTGAACCGCCTTTTCCAGTAAAATGTGTTATTTTTGAAGCTGGGTTATATAATATTTTCCAGTTCGCTTTTTTTGCTCTAAAACAGAAATCGCTATCTTCTTGGTAAGCAAAAAATTTTTCATCTAACATACCAATTTGATCAATAACTTCTCTCTTTATCAACATACAGCTACCAGAAACAGCATCTACCTCACAGATTGTATTTTCATCTAAATGTTCGAGCCTATATTTTGTAAAAAATGTATTCTCTGATAACAGTCTACTTAAACCTAAAAAGTATGATATAGTTGCCCATGGAGTAGGTACTCCTCTTCTACTTGATTTTTGAAAATCACCGTTACCATCTATAATTTTTGGAATACATATGCCAACATCTTGATTCTTTTCCATATACTCTATTTGTATACTAATTGAATTGGCATCTAATTCCGTGTCTGGATTAAGCTGAAGTATATAATCACCCTTAGCTATAGAGATAGCCTGGTTCATCGGAATAGTATAGCCCAGATTTTTATTATTTTTTAGATAAACTACATTTGGATAACATTCTTTAATTAAATCAACTGTGCCATCATTAGAAGCATTGTCGATGATAATTATTTCAAAATTCAGGGACCCAAATGCTTTTGGCAAACTATCAAGGCATCGCTTTAAATATTTGCGAGTATTAAGTGTTACGATACAAACTGAAATCAAATAATTAAGATCCTAGAATAAAATTTAAATAAGTCCGAAGATTTTTCTTATTCTTAGAACCCATACCATCCATATTGCCTCATTCATTATAGCGCCCGACATTTTTGACTCTCCAATAGTTCTATCTATAAAAATTATAGGTTCTTCTACGATATTAAAACCTTTGGACCAAGTCCTGAAATTCATTTCAATCTGAAAAGAATATCCTTGAGAACGAATATCATCTAATTCAACTTTTTCTAAAACTTCACTTTTCCAAGCTTTAAAACCCCCAGTGCTATCTTTAATATGCATTCCCGTTACCAATCTAGAATATAAATTAGCATAGTAACTCAGAAGCAATCTTCTTATTGGCCAATTAACCACACTTACACCGGAAGTATACCTACTTCCAATAACCAAATCATTATCATCTAATCTTTTAATAAGTCTAGGTATATCTTCTGGATTATGCGATAAATCTGCGTCAATTTGAACAATTATATCATAATCATTCTTTAAGGCCCACTTAAATCCATGAATATAGGCAGTACCTAGGCCTGTTTTTTTATCACGCTCGGCGATATGTAGATTTTCATATTCCTTTTGCAATTCTTTAACAATTTTACCAGTCCCATCTGGCGAATTATCATCAACAACTAAAAGGCTATAACGCGGATCAAGCTTGAGAACCTTTTCTACCAAGGTAACAATATTTTTACTTTCATTATATGTTGGGGTAATTATTAAAATTTTCATTTACAAATTCTATTTTTAATAATTAATAAACTATCATCTAATTTTTTTGGATTAAGTTTAATTTTTTTCGATAAAAATTTATTGTTTAACCCTGACTTTAACGGCCTATTTGCTTCTTGCTTCAAGTCACTTGTTGAAATCGGACTAATTAGTTTTGAATCTAAATTAAAAGATTTTGCTATTTTTAACGCAAACTCATATCTGTTTAAGATATCTTTATCTGCCCAATGAACGACACCACTGAGCCTTTTTTCTAATGATTTAAAAATAGCCATTGCTAAAGATTCAGCCCAGGTTGGATTATTAATCTGATCATTAACTACGTTAATTTCTTTTTTGTTTTGAAGTGATTCAATAACCCAATTAAGAAAACTTGCGTTACTATTAATGCTGTAATCATAAATAACATTTGATCTAATAATTAAATTATCTCCGCTTTTACTAAGGACTAATTTTTCTCCCTCCAATTTAGTAGCCCCGTATACATTTATCGGACTTACTGGACTGTTTTCATTGTATGGACCGTTTTCCCCATTAAAAACATAATCAGTAGATATATATACAAAATATCCATCAAAATTATCACAAAAGTTACCTGTCCCTATTACATTGATTTCTTCAGCTTTTTTTGGATTTTTCTCACAGCCGTCAACATCAGTCATAGCTGCTAAGTGTATAATTACATCTATATCAAACGCATTAAACATTTCATTAATTGAATGTTTATTTCTAACATCAAGTGAAATTCCGGCCTCTCCATCTGGTATTCTCAAAGAAGATAAAATAAGATTAAATTTATTATTATTTTTATAGAGTCTCCTAATTGCAGTACCAACTTGACCATAAGCCCCTGTAATTAAAATATTTTTCATCGTTCTATGAATTGGAAAGTTTTAGCTATCATATCCATTTGTCTCATGTATAATGATTTATTATTACCCGGATGATATATTAACATATTTATATGATAAGTTAGATTCTTTCTTTCATTATAAAAAAGATATGAACGGAATGGCCCGCCTTTCGATTCATTTTTATTAATAGATTCCCATATACCATCGCTATACCATGCACTATAACCAAGAAAATTTGTTTTTTTTAATTTAAACTTATAATCATTAAATCTAATATTTTTATAATATCTATTAGGCATATCCCAAATATATCTCCCTGCGATTAATTCATCTCCAATGTGCGACCCACCTGACCAACTAACACTTATCCATTGAAATGGCATCTCTTTTCCTAACCATACAAATCCTGAATCAGTTGAATTTTTTATCACCTCCCATCCCCATGGTATAGAAATTAGCCAATCATTTTTTCCCAAAATTGAATTTTCAACTTTATTATAATTTTCATTATCAATTATAAATTTTTTCTGTCGAACCTCATATTGATCTAGAAAAAGCCCTTTAAGCTGATCTTTTTTTTCAGAAATTGACCGTTTTACATGATCAAATGATAAACCATTAACAACCATAAAAATTTGGTTTCTAGCGTGCACATTTTTTGATAAATAGATTGGATCTTGATCATAATTAATAAAATATTGATTTTCAGGCAAAAGTTTTTGAATTAATCTTGATGCTTTATTATCATTTTTTTGATTTAAAGACGCTACAATAATATAGGCTTGATTTTTTAATTCAAGATATGTTTCAGGAGATGAAAACTTCAAAAAATAATAAGGCTCAGGTTCTGGAGTGTAGATTGTATCATTAAAAACGATACTTAATAACTTTTTTATATCTCTTTCTTCTGATTTAGAACATATTATTCTAATTTCATTGTCTGGTCCAAGAGCCTCCCTCTTGCTACTACAAGAAAGAAAAAAGATAATTAAAATAATTTTTATAAATAACATTCCAGTAGTTGTTTTTTTAATCTAACCATACAAAAATAATCATTTTTTAAAATCTTGAAATATATTTTATATGTACTTTACCATTCGAGATCCCTTGCTCGATTGGAATAGCATATTCTATTTTAATAACAGATTCCTTGTTGGTCTGAATTATCCCTATACCTATGCTCGTTTTATTATAATTTATTTCTTGCGCTATAGTAAAGCCGTGATCAATAAAAAAACTGGATCTTAATTGATTTATTTTATCAAAACCAAAATCAAGTGATATTGTTTGATAATTGCTAGTAGAAAATTGATTTTCTTGGAATCCTCTTAGTGTTGTAGATCCTCCAAAAAATACGTATCGTGTTTTTGGAATAGGTTTTTCGGACCACAAGTATCTATTTTTAGCTGAAAGTTTAAGAATATAGTAATCAAATATTGGAAAATAATATTCAAAGTCTAATTCTTTTTCTATGAAATTTGTTTTACTATCAATGCTTTTATTTATTTTCAGTTCATAATGATAACCATTTCTTGGGAGAATACGACTATCTAGTGATTTATTTTCTAATGCAAAAGTAAGTGATTTGTTTTTATCAATTTCATAACCTAGAGAGTTTCCATATTTTGTTGGCGATGTCATTTCATTTTTGTATCCAATACCAAAATTATTAATATATGGTAAATAGTAATGTATTCTTATTTCGTGTTCATTGAGGCTATATAAATTTTGGAAAAACTCACGTTGATATTTCCAGTAAAAACCAAAATTAAATATAGGCAAATGAGGTTCTTTAAGCTCTAAAGAAATTTTCTGAGAAAGTGAGTCTATTTTTTTCCAATATAGTTGATACGAACCTGCCTGTTTAAAAATATTTTCAACATGAATATCTATCTCACCATTTAGGTTTATTCCTCCCTCATTGCTATTTCCTAATCCCAAAATTCCTGAGAAATAATTCTCAAATACTGGATCAATAAAAATATAACCACCAAATATATTTTCCCTGACTAAACCATATTCTGCTTCTAAAGGTTTATTTAAGAAATTATATCTTCTAAATAATTTTTCAGACTCTTTTTCAAAATTATTTCCAATTGGAATGTTGATTAAAGATTTGTTTATATTTTTTAGAATACTTTGACTTATTGGCTTAGAACTTTTTACAATTAATGTATCCAGATAGCTCCTCATATAAGATTTTCTATATTCAAGAAATGAAGATTTTTTATTAAAATTTACAAGTTCAAAATATCCTGTTGGATTTTTATCATCTGATAATTTATCAAGTAAAAATTTATTTATATCGGTACTATCATTTACCCCGACTTTAATTAAATCACTATCGTAACAAAATATAATCGAAGAAATTAGAATTAAATATTTAAAAATTTGCACGAACTTCCGCATTTACTGTGATTAAATTTTTATACCTGTTATCATCAATTACATTTAAAGATAGTATTAAAGAGACCAAATTATTTATATACATCTGAGCTCTTGTATTGCTTTTAATATTTATTCCTGTTGTGAGACCCTTAAATATTTCAGGTGGCAAAGATTGATTATTGTAACTATCAGAAACATTAAAAATTTCAAAAGTGGTTTCAATCCTACCTGATTTCTTTAGAAAAAGTTTAGATTTGAAAGAAAATCCATTTACAAATGATTTAAAGGGATTATTATAGAATTCTCCTTTATCCTCACCAAGTGAAACCGAAAAATCAAAATTAAAAATACTATTTTTGTGATATAATAAATGGAATTCTTGCCACCAACCCAATACATTTCTGTTTCTAAATTGAGATATAGTTGATTTTATATAATTTTCTCTGTATTTGCTTCTTGATTTAAGTGTAAAACTTTTATTTTTGTAGGGATTTATATCAATACCAGATTCTATAAAATTTTCAAGATCCACTCCTCTTGGGTCTTTGCCATTGTAGGAATTGATTTCTTCCAACCAGAATAACAATCTATTATATCCGTAATAATTAAATTCAAATCTATTAAAAATCTTTGTGAAATTCTTTTCTAGTCTTTCTCTAGAAAAGTTGGATACGTCTTTTCGATTAAAGGATTCTCCCTGGTGGTTTATTTTTAGATCAGAACTAACTAATAATTTCAAATCACTTTTTTTACCAAAATCATATATTAACCGATTATGGCCTTCCAATTTAATTTCCTGATTTTTTTCACCATTGTTAATCAGATAAGCTACATATGAACCATTATTATCCGGGACATATGTATTAAATGCGGCTTCATAACGATATTGACCAAGGCCTACCCCAATAGAATCATAGACAATTAGCCGATTATCAGTATTTGTTTTTTCACTTTTTAATAAAAAATCTAATCCTAATGGTGAATAATGATCCCTATAGATTAGTTTAATTGTAGATAAAAAATAATTTAAGTCAGCTTTATCTTCTTCATAAGTTTTAATTCGCCTTTTCAATACAATATCTTTTCTCCAGCTGCTTTGTGAATTAGTGCGGTAATTTAAAGATGCTATAATATCCCTAGAATGATTGCCCCATACTATTTTTGAACTATCAACATTATTTTTTTTCTCCCTTAATTCTAAAGAAGTTAACCAATCATTTATCTCAGTCTTGGAACGGATCCCTATCGAAGTATGATTGTACTTATTTATCATTGGATTATATTCATTTAAAATGTGGATAAAAGGAGTGATTTTTGAAGTTGTAAAATTAATTTTACTCTCCAATCTTTGAAACCTGCCATCAGGTTTAAAAATCCTTGAAATATCTATGAATGAATCCTTTATTTTATTTATATCAACATTATGTTTAAATCTAAATCCATTCATCACATTATTTTTGTATCTAAGATTTGAATTCTCGAAAGTTGAATTACCAAATTGAGGTATGAAAACATTTAGTTTCGCTTTAGTATTCTTTACTCCATTGTAGATTATTTCCGATTCTTTCCAAAAATTTTGATTCTCAATCGCTGTCCTTTTATCAAATGATATGTAATTATCATCCTTTAATTCATTTTGCAGGCTAAACTGTACTTTAGCCTTTCCAATATAAACCGAATCCCCTTTTATAGAGAAATTATATGCGGTACCTATTTGAGATAAATTCTTGAAATTTGATAGTATATTATTATCAAATTTTGAACCAGAGAAATATCCGTCAAAAATGATATTATTATTCAATTGCCTCTTTATCCCAAAAAATCCAAATTTGTGGTTTTTTGGCGCTTCTATATATTTATATGGACTGTATAAGATTTCAATTGTCTTTCTATCTTCTGGTTGCTCATACTGATAGTATATCATACCTTTTAGTGATACTTTTCTCGAGTAACTCCCAAATTGATCATATGAAAATGAAACATCATATCTTGTAGAATCAATAATTTGTTTTTCTGGGTCATAGGTGAAAACCGAATCTATTAAAATGTAATCCCCATCTATACTAATTGCACTGGTATTAATTTTCTTTCTACCAGCGTTTGTATTTTTAAATGTATTTACGAAAGAATAAGGATTCTTATTGTTAGTTCCATTTTCAATTTGATCTTTATCTCTATATAAACCAAATGAAATGATATTTTCGTTTATTGACCTTTTTAATGATGCACCTAAAAAGCCCTTACTATAATCATTATCGATGTATTGATATTCAACAAAAATATCTAAATCATCTCGGAGCAATATATTTGAAGTAAAATATATTTCCGATAATGAATAGTCAATAGTGTAATCATTTAGATATCCTCTTGTAATTTTTTCCCCATCAATCCATACTGTTTCAGATCCAGAAAGAATAATTATTTCTCTTTCTCCATTTTTACCAAGAAGTTTATATGGGCCCTGGTCTCCATCTCTTCCTTTTAATAAAATAGTATGATATAATCCTCTTGAGCTAGCATATACTGAAGACCCTTTCCAATTATTAAAATCAAAATTATTTTTTATTCCTGTCAATTTTCTATCAATAATATGCTTGCTATCATATGTGTTTCTGAATATGATATTCCCAGCACTAATACTATAGTTCGAACTTGATATATTTAAATATATTTGATCAAACTCTTGCAGATTTCTGGTATATCCTTCTGGTTGTAAAAAATCCCCTTCATCATTTAAAATTCCACTAACATTAGTATTTTTCCCCAGGTTACCGTTAAACTGCATCTGCATACCACCTGAAAATTCAGAACCATTAATTTTTGATAGATTCAACTTTCTATGAATACTACCATTTGAATAAACACTATTTTTATTTTTTTTAACATTTATGTATTTAGAGTGATAATTTTTTTCTGTATTCATATTTAATAAATTAACATCTCTCCAATTTGCACCAACCCTAATTGGGAACTCTCCCAATAAATATTCATATTTAACTTTAACTATATTATCTAAGGTCTTTTTATTGCAAGAAATAAACACTTTGCCAAATACCCAATCCAATGAATCAATAAGGTAGGAAGAATCTGAAATAGTAACAGTTTCCGGGATGATAAATTCCTTTGAAAGTTTTATAATTCCTGAATTATCGTATATAATTGAATCAACATATGTATTTATACCAATTGAGAAAGCAGGCGTGACAAAAAATAATACAATAAAAAAACCTTTAATCATCAATTTTTGAAACCAATATATATGAATCATAAAGTGCTGCAATTTTATTCCCTCTAAATGTTATATCCTTTAGTCTTAGTTTTGTTTCTGGTAAATACACATTAGTCCGGTTGTTTATATTTATACCTATACCGTTTTCCTGAAAAACCAACCAATTATCTTTATATGGTAAAATAAATCTTGGATTTTTTATGGATAAGCTATAGGAATATTGAAATTTCCCAAACATATTAAAGATGTAAACCTCACCATCGCAATCCAAAACACCAATAGACCCATTTGTACTTATTTCTATATCCAAAACGCAATTACCAAATTTTGGAATTTGATCAAAATTAATTAGAGCTCTATTTTCAATATCTTTTTCGTACAGAAATATTCCATTTAATCTTTTTGAGTAAAGATTTATTTTTCCCCATAAATCAATTGCTGCAACATTTGGATAAATTTCCAAATCTAATATATCAATGGATAGTAGGTTCAAATCGTTATCTAAGATAAAAATTTGATTATTTGATTGGTCAATTATTTTTGTACCAGATGAATTTGATACAATCCCAACTATTTTTCCGAACTTTTCAGATATGTTATAGTTTTTGATTTTCTTATTTCGATTATAGCTTGAATTAAATTTGTAAACGCTTCCTATTTCCTTATCCAGTATTAGAAAATAATTATCTATTGACCAAAAAATTTTATGAGCAATAAATTCAGAATCATTAATATAATTCTGAAAAAAAAACTTTTTTTCTTCAAAACAGTAAATTTGTGGATTAATTGAATCTAAAGATAAAAGAAATATATAAAATGAAACTATTATCGATCTATGTTTCACTTTTTCCTATAGGATAAATAGTGAAATAAAAACCGATAAGTATCAAAGAAAAAGAAATTATTTGGGCTCCAGAAAATAAATCAAATAAATATTTTGGATTAGTTCTTATGAATTCAATAAAAAATCTTTCAATCCCAGCTAATATCAAATATTTAAAAAACAATTCGCCATTAATTTGTATTTTTAATCGATTAATCCATAAATAATAAAATATTGCGAAAGCAAATAATGTTTCATAAATCTGAGTAGGATGAACTGAAATATTAAAGGAACTAAACTTACTTATATCTATCCATGGATAGTATAACTCAAATGATTGAGAATTTGTTGGCGGTAGGCCGTCTGGAAATGAGATAGCCCATGGTAATTTAGACGGCAAACCATAGTCATCACCAACTAAAAAGCACCCTATCCTTCCAATGCCATATCCTAATATTAAAAGTGGAGCAACTAAATCTGCAAAAATCAACC
>CAYFIF010000026.1:0-16176 GCA_964343085.1 uncultured bacterium
CTATTGGATTCAATCCAATTGTTGGTGCATTAGCTGATAGAACAAATAGCAAATGGGGAAAGTTTAGACCATGGATTTTATGGACTGCAGTACCTTTAGGAAAATCACAGGGAAATCTTTCACTAACAGGAATTTTAGAATTCCTTCTTTCAAATAGATCAAGTTATATAACCGGCCAAAATATTATTGTAGATGGGGGATATACGGCTTGGTAAAATCAAAAAAAAATAGTGGTTTAGAATTATGGAACAACTCAAAAAATATTATTCCAGGAGGAAACGGGTTGCTTTCAAAGAGACCTGAGAGGTATGCTCCTAACATATGGCCGACATACTATTCTAAGGCAAAAGGATGCACTATATGGGACCTTGATGGGAATAAATATATTGATATGACGCAAATGGGCATCGGAGTATCTATTTTGGGTTATTGTTATAATGAGGTAGATGAGGCTGTTAAAGAATCCATTGATAGTTCAGTAAGTTCAACTTTAAATGCTCCAGAAGAATATTTTTTAGCTAAAAGACTTCTAGAATTAAATAAATTTGCAGGTGGTGTAAGGTTCGCACGTTCAGGAGCTGAGGCAATGTCTATTGCTGTTAGAATTGCTCGAGCATATTCTAAACGAGATGTAGTTCTTTTTAGTGGATATCATGGTTGGTCAGACTGGTATTTAGCTTCAAATTTAGAAAATCCTAATAATTTAAATAATCACCTTTTACCTGGACTGAACTCTCTAGGTGTCCCTTCAAGCTTGGCAGGTACCGCAATTCCAATTAGATATAACGATTGCGAAGATTTATTAAAGATTATTTATTCAAATCCTAATATTGGGACCATAGTTTTAGAGGGCGCGCGCTATGATTATCCCACTTATGAGTTTATTAATGAAATAAATGACATCGCAAAAAAAAATGAAATTGTTGTTATTTGTGATGAAATTACTTCAGGATGGAGGGTGACCGATGGTGGTGTTTATAAGACAAATAGGTTAAACCCTGATATTGTAGTTTATGGGAAAGGTATGGGTAATGGATATGCAATCTCTTCAGTTGTTGGTAAAACTGAAATAATGGATGTTGCCCAAGATACGTTTATAAGTAGCACATTCTGGACTGAAAGAATAGGCTTTGTATCTGCATTAACGACTATAGATGTTATTACAAAGAAAAAAGTGTGGAACCACCTTATTGAAATTGGCAATTATATTGGGCAAGGCTGGGTAAGATTAGCAAAAAAACATAGTCTAAATATTACAGTTACTAATTTTAAACCATGCATTACAATGAAGCTTGGCTATGGAAAAATGAATAACGAGATAATTACTTTGTTTACTCAGGAAATGTTATTCAGAGGATATTTGGCTAGTGCGAATGTATACGTTTCTTTTGCACATGATAGAAAAATCATTGATAGGTATTTAAAAAATGTTGATCAGGTATTTGGAATTATATCTGAATCTCTAAACAATAAGAATATAAAAAATATTTTGAAAACTGATATAAAAAAAGATGGGTTTATTAGGCTTAATTAGTTTTGAAATTTTTTGTTTAAGGATCTTTTAATAGATAGAAATAAAAAATATAATGTTTTTATAGCTAGTCGATCTGAAGATGTTAATGTGTTTTATAAAAATAAAAATGAGTTTAGAAACACAAAAATAGTTCCACTATCACTAGAATCATATTTAACTATTCAGGATTTAAAATTAACTAAAAATATATTTGATGGTGATTATCCAAAAGGTACTAATTCAAAAGATTTTCTTCTTTATTCAAAAAAAATCAATGACTTAGTGCTTTCAAGAAAAGATTTTTTTTTAAATATTAATATTTCTTTTTTTTCTATTATCAATCTAGCATGCTACATAAAAAATATAATGAATTTTTCCAAGTGGTTGGATAATAGCAAAAGAGTACTTTTTTTAATAATCCCTTTTGATCAAAATTATTCAGTTTCTTGGGGTGGGGTAAATACGCCATGGATTTTACCAATTATTTTTTCAGTAATTCAGAAACATAAATCCAAATTTATTTCAATAAATAATTCCATGCCTATCCATAGATATTATATAGTTTCAATATTTCTCCTGAAGTTATTAAAATTCATCTTTTATAAATTGAAAATGGGTAGATTGAAATTGTCTTGTCCTGTACTACCAAATGGGAATTTTAATTTATTATATGATGGGTGGGGTGGTGATTTAGAAAAAACATTTTCACTAAAAGACGAATTAAAAAAAAATAAAATAAAGCAAAACAGATCTATTCATATATTCTATAATTGGGAAAAAAACAAAAATATTTTTCAATATGATAACAATTCAAAATATCAGAATATCATTGATAATGAAGAATTAGATAAAATAGAATCCAGTTTTAGGCCGAGGTTATTTAAAAATATTTTTATTACTTTTAATCAATTAAAACTACTTAATGCAGAATTAGGATTAAATTCTTCTGGTTTAGTTAAATTAATATTATTTCCATTTAATTATATTTCTCTTATTGAGTCAGGCAAGTTTCAAATACTTGCGGAAAACTACTTTTCAAAAATTAAAGTAGATACCTATATATCAATAGATGGTGGGAATAGACTTTCTCGTGCAAAAATGCTCTATGCAATTTCAAATGGTATTAAGACAATAAGTGTTCCTCATGGATATGATCTTTTTACTGAACCTATTGGGTATTATCTAGGTGAAAATATTTATATAGGTTATGGTAAAGGAAAAGATCTTATTGAAAAATCTGAATATTTAGAAGAAAGAATCAAAGTGAAGGTTAATAGAAAAGAAGGGAAAATAAAAAATAGGAAAAAAAATAAAATTATTTTTTTGTTTTCAGATACCCATATTAGACAGTTCGATTTCAGACCGGAAGAATTTTTATTTTTTATTGAATTAATAAAAAATATTTCTATTAAAACTGATAAGGTTATTGAGCTCAAATTTCATCCTAATTTAGTTAATGATCCCAGTTATGAGATAATTAATAACTATCTTAATAATATTTTCAAAAAACAAAACAATATATTTGTTAACTACAGATTAAAAGCTTATGATGATTACTATGATTGTGCACTTATGTTTTCAACTAATATTGTATCTAGTGCACTTGTATTTGCTGCTTTTCAAGATGTGCCGGTATTTTATTTAAAAACAAAGTGGTCCAATACTAATAATTATTTTTCTTTATCTAAAACCCTCGGAAGAGAAAATAGTATCCTAATTAAATCAATTGAACAAGGTTCAAAAATCCTCTTATCATTAATTGATCAACAAAATAAATTTCAAAAAAAGACACTAAATAATTTCATTGAATATCAATTTTCTAACTCTGAATTAGATCAAAAATTTTGATGCATATTCTATTTGAAGAAAATGGTTACCCTCGAATAGATGGTTGGCAAGGAGGTGCTGGTACCTATGTTAAAATAATTTCTAGTCAACTTATTGAAAACGGTCATCAAGTAACTGTGGTAATGGGTGAAGATATAGATTGTGATAGCGTTAGCAGGGTTGATAATGGCATCAGGGTTTTTCCTATTAAAGTTCGTTCCAGAATTCTATGGTATATAAGCAAAATTCCATTAATTAATATTTTTTTCCCTATGTTAGAATATCTTTTCCGAGGTTTTATAAAATTCAAATTGATTTTAAAAATAAATAAAGAAAAAAAAATAGATATTATTGAATATTCTGAGGGGGGAGATTTTTGGCAAAGTATATTTAAAGTTATTCCATATTATTGTCATATTCATGGATCTGGTTATACCCTGAAAAGGCATGTTTCAAAAATTGATTTTAGTGATAAAATTTTAAGAGCATTTCAATGTTTTTTTATTTCAAGAGCTAAATTGGTTATATCTCCATCAAAAAAAATGATTCAATTAGTAGAAAAGGAAAATAAAAATAAATTTAAAAATACCATTTCAATAAAGTATCCAGTAAATATTATTAAGAAGGATAAAGTATTAAATAAAATAAATCATCCTAATCCAATAAAAATTTTTATGAGTGCTAGGCCTGATTTAACAAAAGGCTGGATAACATTTTTAGATGCAATAAAAAAGGTTAATACTAATTATTACAAAAATGTATTTTTTTATCTTTATGGTCATGAACAAATTGATCCCGATTATGAAATCCCGAATAATGTTCTAGTCCATCCTTTTATAGATAGGAAAAGGTTGTTAAATAAAATCGAGGATTATCATATTGCAGTTGTCCCATCTTATTTTGATAATTCACCGAATACAATATATGAAGCAATGTCGCAAAAAATTCCAGTTATTGGTTCAAATGTAGGTGGGATACCAGAATTGGTTATCCATAGAAAAACTGGATTAATATTTAAAAACAAGTCAGCAGTTGCACTTGGGAATGCAATTATCTATTTCATAAATAACCCCGAGAAAATTTTTGAAATGGGAAATAATGCATATAAAATGATATTTAATCAGTGCAATCTAAAAAAAAATTATTTCAAACGGCTACAAATGTGGAATAATTAAAAATTTGGAAAATTTTTAAAAAGCCTGCTAATTCTCTAGAATATTTTGCATATTTGTTTTGTAGAAAAAGGGTATCCTATTTATTCTGACCATCCTGGAGGAGCAGGGACCTATGTACGAATTTTCTCCAAAGAATTAGTTCGAAGAGGTCACCATGTATCTGTTGTTTGCTCAAAAGTAAATACAGACGATGATATGATAAATGATGGATTAATTAATATATATCCTACCAAACAATACGCACCAATACACTATTACATATCTAAGATTCCTATACTTAAAATATTTTCTAAACTGGTACGTTATCTTGAAATTGGATTAAATACTTATAAAGTTTTGATTAGGATTAATGCCAAAAAGAAAATTGATATTGTTGAATATTCAGAGGGTGGTGATTTTTGGAATTCATTAACTAGGAAATTTTATTATGTAACTCACTTGCATGGTTCTTCTTATACATTTAAAAATAATTCTGGCTTTAACAATGTCTATCTTTCTGACAAACTTCAAAGAAAAGCAGAGCATTACTTTATAAAAAAATCAAGTGTGGTATTTTCACCCTGTGAGGCAATGATAAAAATTGTTCAATCAGAATCGGGTTTTATTTTTAAAAAAAAATACGTTTTACCTTACCCTTTGGAGGATCAGGAATTGGAGAATGTTGTAATTGATTCATCAAAAAAAAAACAAAAAGCAATTAAATTAATTTTTGCATCAAGAAATGATCCAGTAAAAGGAGGGGAATTATTGATAGATGCATTAAGAAAATTACCAAAAAAAATTATTGCGAATATTGAAGTTAATTTTTTTGGTTATGAGCCTAAACAAGATATTTCAAATCTAAAATTTTTAAATATTAATAAATTCATTCTTCGGGAAGAGTTACTTAACGAATATAAGAGATCAGATATATGTTTGATTCCATCAATTTTTGATAATTCACCAAATACTGTTTATGAGGCGATGGCTAATGGTAAAGTAGTTATTGCTAGTGATGTCGGTGGAATTCCAGAGTTAATTAATAATAAAAAAAATGGTTTTTTGTTTAAAAATAGATCTGCAGATAATTTAGCAGAGACTATAATTAAATCAATTAGATTAATAAAATTTGGTAATTCCAATAAATTAAGAAACAATGCAAAGAAAAGTATATTTTCAATTTCTAGTTTAAGATATAATACGAGGCAACGTTTATCGGTTATAAATAAGATTATTTATTAAAAATAAAAAAGACCTTTAATGTATCAAATAAAAATTCCACTATTTAGTTTTTTAGTCAAATTGATACTAGTTTTATTTTTTCCTTTTGTAATCTTAATAGCAAAATTTAAAAAAATAATATTTTTTAATGGAAATCAAGAAATACTTCTCACTCATTTTGGTGCTATTGGTGATACCCTTATATGTATACCTTATGTGCATTTATTAAAGAAGAAATTACCTCGCTATAAAATAAATTTTCTTACATCTGATAGGGGTGCTTATCAAATTCTGAAAAGAAAAAAAGACATTGATAATGTTATTTTTTTTCAACAATACAAAAATGGTAATGTTAAAAGTCGATTTAATCGAGAAGGGAATCGTTTAATTAACCAAATCAAATTATTTTACCTTTATCCGATATACGTATTAAAAATAATTTTTAGCCGAATTGTTATAGGTGCATCTTTAGGGCCTTTTCATGAAGCTGGTACTTTTTCGAATTTATTGTTTGATATTAGTGGCATTAAAATTTCTATAGGTTGTTTTGGAAATTTCAAAAATAGTCTTTCTAAACCAGTTAAAGAAAATGTATTAGATGAACACTGGAATCAAATCTATATGAGGATAATAGAAAGTGTGCTAAATGAATTAAAAATTTCATTAGAGGACGATTTTGAAAAGTTAAATAAAAAAAAATCTTTTGAAATAACATACGATGAAAAGAAAACCATAATTAATAATATTTATAGCAAGGGTTTGAAAAAGCCATTTATGATTTCTGTTATTCACCCTGGTGGTGCTACTTATGTTAATTCAAAATTATGGGGAATTGATAAATTTGCTGTGATTGCCGATTATCTATATGAAAAATATAATATGAACATTTTTATTACAGGTTCATCATCTGAAAAATATTTGGCCAAGAGTGTTTCATATAAAATGAAAAACCCTTGTTATATAGTAGCTGGTGAGTATGATATACCAATGGTTGCTTCCTTATTAGACTTAACAACGATTTGTATAACAAACGATACTAGTATTCTTCATTTAGCAAATGTAATGGAAACGAAATATATATTATCCATATGGGGACCGACTAATCCAATGAAAATAGGGGAAAAAAATGATAGAAATTATTTTATAAAATCGCCTATAGAATGTTCTCCCTGCATCACTTTAGATGCAGGAGATATTAAAAAAAAATGTGATCGAGAGATTAAAGAAGAATGTTTAAAAATAATTGAACCGGAGAAAGTAAGGAATGTTATTGATAAAATTTTTTCTAATTTGGAATAAACATATTTTTATTTTTAAAAGTAATTTATTTTGAAAAGAGTTTATAATTATATATTTGAAAAAATATTATGGTATAAAAATTTTTGTTCAAATAAATGGAAAAGATATATTATTCTAACTAATTATGGCTTAGAGTCTAAGAAATTTATTGATAAATATAAATTTAGGGCTGGTTATGTTTTTGATGTTGTTGATACAATCTCAGCTAATCATATTTTTTCAGAGATTTTTATTAATGAGTGCTATTTTTTAAAAAAAACAAATAAAAAACTTCTAATAATTGATATTGGTGCAAATATAGGGTTTTTTTGTATTTACTCTTTGATAAAAGCTCCAAATTCAAGAATTATTTCAGTAGAAGCAGACCCTTCAAACTATAAAATCTTAAAAAATAATATAACGACTAATAATTTAAACAAAAAGGTAACTTCTATTAATAGAGCCATTTTTTCTATCGAAGGAGAAATAGATTTTTTTCCATCTAATGAGGATACTGGTTGGTCATCGGTTTTTAATACAAGAGGTGCTATTAATAGTAATCCAATAAAAATAAAAACGACTACCATTTCAAAATTATTGATCTCTTTAGAAGTTAAAAGTGTTGATGTTTTGAAGATTGATATTGAAGGTTCAGAGTATGATGTATTAATTAATGATATGTTTTTAGATAATTTTCAAATAAAAAATTTATTTATTGAAGTTGATCGTTATCCGAGAGATAAAAGATTTTCATATGATCAATTAGTGGATTATTTAAATAATTATTATGATAACATTAGTATATCAGGAAATAGTAGTGATTATCCTCTAATCGTTTGTAAAGGTTATAAAAAGAATTAATCCAAATTTAGTAATTGTTAATCGATGGATTTTCCCGAATTATCAGGGTGGTATACCCATGTATAATTATAAATTAGCGACCATGATTAATGATTCCTTTAATGTTACAATATTATCAGAAAAAAATGAAATGAATAGAGTTTTTTATAAAAATAAAGGAATCAATTTTTTTGAATTCAAAAGAGAAAAAAGAATATTAATTGATCTCTTATACCGTATAAACTTGTTAAATAATGGCTTGCGCTCATTTAATGATTATGAAAGTTCAAGAATCATAGCAGAAAAATTATCAACTCAATCTGATTCCATTTTGGAATTTATGGATATTCATAGCGAGAGCTATGTGTATCAAAAAAGATTTCCCAAAAATAAAAGAAATACAAAAGTAATTATTAGATCTCATACGCCTTGGGGTTTATTGAAAAAATATTTTTTACCAAAAGAAATTAAAGGAGTTGATGCATGGTGGGCATTTAAGCGAGAAAAATTTTGTTTTGAAAATTGTGACCTTATAACTGTCCCAAGCAAAGATTTAAAAGCAAGATTGATCGATATTTATAAAATAAATGACAAAAAAATAGTTGTTCTTCCCAATATAATTGATACAGATCACTTTAGACCGAATGAAAAACCTAATATATCAAAACAATTTAGCATTTTATATCTTGGTAGGGTTGAAAGAGGAAAAGGAGTTGGAACTCTTATTGATGCTTTTATAAAATTTGCAGAAAAATATAAAAAGGCTAGCTTAATACTCTTAGGTCATAGTAATAAAAAATTTTTGAAAGAATCTATATCAAAATTAAAAAATAAAAAAATATTAGATAGGGTTGAAATTCATGGTTTCGTGGATTATGATGATTTACCAAAATGGTATAATAAAGCTAGTCTTGTAGTAGCCCCATCAGAAATATATGAGTCATTTTCTTATACAGTTGCTCAGGCAATGTCTTGTGGGAAAGCTGTTATAGCTTCTAAAATAGGAGGTGTTTTAGAAACTGTGGATAATGGAGAGTCCGGATCATTATTTTCTCCAGGAAATAAAAGCGAACTATTTAAAAAAATTGAGGAACTTTATTTAGATAAAGAAAAACGTAAAAAACTAGGGCTCAATGCAAGAGCTTATGTCCAAAAGAATTTTTCTATGGAGACGTTAAAACCAAGATATATAGAGTTATATAAATCGATAAAAAAATAAAAATAATTGTAATTATCTCTCCATTCCAATTCAGAATAAAAAGAGGGGTTGAGAGATTTACAAATAATCTAACAAATATATTAGCATTAAATCCAAATTATAGGATTATTATATATTCTTGGGGTTCCAAAAGCAAAATTAAATGGAATAGATGGCACAAAAATATTAAAATAAGAGAAGTTCCATATTCGAGGTTTTATCAGGAAAATATTGCTCGATTATTTTATAAATATTGGATAAAAAAAGATAATCCAGATTTCACCCTAATAAATTTTTTATATCATGGTGAAATGGTTTTACCAAATTATTTACGGTGTGCTCTAGTTTTACATTCTCCAGCTTCTTTGATACCTGGAAGATATAAATTTATTTCTGATAATATCGATAGGTTTAAGAAAATTAAACTAATTGCTGTTTCAAGCTATGTTAAGACTGAAGCACAACCATTTTTCAAAAAAAAGATTAGGGTTATAAATCATGGAGTTCCGGTTAAAAAGTTTGATTCAAACATAAAATTTGTGGAGAAAAAAAAATTAAAGATTGTTACTATTTCTGCTTTAGAACAATGGAAAGGCATACAAGATATAATTATAGCTATAAGTTCAAAAAGGTTAAGAAAAATTTTTGAATTTGATATTTACGGTGATGGCAGTTATAAGAAATTTCTTATTGATTTGATTTATGAATTTAATCTAAGTAGTAATGTCTCTCTCAAAGGTATAACTAATAAAGTTGAAAAATTATTACCGAATTATGATATATATTGCCAAATGAGCAAAGGTGAAGCATTTGGTTTATCTCTTTTTGAAGCTATGGCGTGTGGATTACCTACAATGGTATATGATATTCCACCATTTGATAATTTGATTCCAAATGAAGTAACAAAAAAGGTAAAAAATGGATCTGAAAAAGATTTAGAAAAAGCTTTATTATCTTATATGAATTATAAGGAAAGAGAATTACGTGGAAATGCAGGTAAAAAATTTATTTTAAATAATTATAATATGGAAAAAATGAGCTTAGAATATTGTTCTTTATTTGATGGCTTTTAGCATGCTTAATAGAATTTTTTATCCGAAAACAGATAGCAGTGAATATCATATCTTGGTAAATGCAGTTAATAAAATAAAATTATTAGAAGGTTTTACCTGTGAAATTGGTTGTTATAAGGGTGGGTCATCACTACTGATCTTAAAAACATTATTAAAAAATGAAGACAAAAAAATTCATATTGGTATTGACCCATACGGGAATATAGACTATAAACATTGGGAGGATAAGATTGATAAAGGAACAAGAAATTATACTGATCATGTAAAGAATAAAATGCTTTCAGATATATATAAGTGGTGCTCAAAAAGTAATATGGAGTTCAAATTTTTTAATTTAGAGGATATTGAGTTTTTTAAAAGATATAAAGATGGTGTTCCGGTTTATGATAGAAAGTATGAAAACAATAAAAAAATCATCAATAACTATTCACTAGTTTTTTTTGATGGACCACATTCTACTAAAATAATAAAAAACCAAATAAATTTTTTTCACAAGAAAATAGTAAAACAAGGATTCATGGTATTTGATGATGTTCATCAATACAACCATAAAAAAGAGTTACATAACTATATATTGAGTTTGGGATATGAAATTTATGAAGAGGGGATCGTAAAAATCTCTTATTTCAAATGCTAGATAATATTATTAGCCAAATTAAAGATAATTTTTTTGATATCCCTTGTTCTCATAAAGCGAAAAATTTTTTTATTGATTTAATTGATCATAGCTATGTTAATTCATTCAAGCCTAATTATCAAAGGACACATAGAAATTATTATGTTATTAATAAAAACCCCTTAATTATTCATACAACTGAAGATATAAATGATATAATGATATTTTCAAAATTGATTGGCAATAATAGAAAAGCATATTTCATTTTGTCTTTTTGGTGGACACTCTTTGATAGAGTAAATACTATTAAGAGAATCATTTACAGTTATAATTGTCATCAAAAAATATACACAAATCATAAAATTGTTTTTTTACTTAATGATATTCACGAGTTAAAAGAATTTAAAAAATATTCAATCCCATGTTTTTTTATCCATCAAAATTCATTTGTGGATAAAAATATATTCAAACCTATAAATACAAATAAAAGGTATGATATAATATATAACTCTCGCCTGCACCCAATGAAAAGGCATTATCTTCTTAGAGAATGTGAAAGTTTAGCCCTTATAACACCTTATTTATTGAAAATAGATCAGAAAATTATTTCATATTTAAATGTTTTAAAAAAAATCATTCCTAATGCTGATATTTTAAATTATGATAATCCAAAGTCTATTACTGATTTTGATGTAAGAGATAATTTTCCCCAACTTGATCCATTAAGAGTAAATAAAATAAATAATCTTGCAAAAGTAGGTGTTATTTTAAGTGCGAAAGAAGGCGCATCTTATGCTACAATTGAGTATTTATTATCTGGACTTCCGGTCGTATCAACCATAAATATTGGAGGTAGAAATCATTTTCTAGATAAAAGATTTTGTAGAATAGTAAGATCAAATCCAAAATCAATAAAAACGGCAGTAAAAGATTTAATTGAAAGTAATATACCAAGTCAGTTCATAAGATCTGAGACAATAAAAAAAATGATCCCGCATCTTAATAGAATGAGATTATTGATTTCGAATATTTTAATGAAATACAATAAAAAACAGGTTTGCACAAAAACAGAGTGGGAGAAAATATATATAAATAAAATGATAAAAACTTCGGAAAAGTTTCCTGAATATTTTTTAAATGAAATTATTTAGATGGACTATGTGTTTTATGATAATAATAAAGTTTGTGGTTTTTACAAGTTTTGACTTTATGAATTTCGTTGAAAAATAATGAAATTTTTGAATGTCTAATCTAATATATAAAAATAAATTCCTTTATAGGATTTTAATAAAAGGTTTATATGGGAAAAATTATTTGTCTAGATATAAATCTATTCAAAAATATATTTCTGAAGGATATACAGTTACCGATGTATGTTCTGGCGATTGTGCGCTTTATTTTAATGCTCTAAAAGGTTTAAATAAATATGTGGCTGTAGATATAAATTCTTTTGGAATTACTAATCATGGAATCAAACAATTAAAAATTAATATTATAAATGAGGAAATACCTTCTTCTGATTATGTGGTTATGCAAGGAAGTCTATATCAATTTTATCCACATCATAAAAATATTGTTGATAAATTAATTTTAAGTGCAAAAAAAAAAATTATAATTACAGAGCCAATACTAAACTGGGCGAGTTCAAATAATTTTATAATCTCTTCAATTGCAAAATATATGACAAATCAAGGAACTGGATATAAAGATTTTAGATTTTCTAAAGATAGTCTAGAAAATTTTTTAATGGATAATTATAATAAAAATATTATAAACAAAGAATTGATAGCTGGTGGAAGAGAAATGTTATATGTTTTAAAACCTAACAATGGATAATATATCTATCAGCATTTTTTTATTGCAGAATTATTGTTAATTAATCAGTAAAACTATTTAGTTATATAAATGATTTATTTTTTTACTTTTTGAAATAAAACAATAACCTAAACTGTATTAATAATTTATGATATCCGTTCTTATCTGCACCTATAATAGAGGAAATTTAATAGGTGGCACATTACACTCTTTGATTAATAGGCAAATAATAATTCCAGATGAAATTATTGTAGTGAATGGAGGAGGAAAAAATGATTGTAAAATTATCTTAGAAAATTGGAAAAATAGCTTTAAAAACCTGAAAATTATTGAAACGGAAAATATCAATTTAGCTTCTAGTAGGAATATAGGATTAAAATATTGTTTAGGCGATATTATATTACTTACTGATGATGATGCTCGTCCTTTACCTGATTGGACTTTGAAAATTGTAGAAGCTCATAAAAAATTTCCAAATGCTGGTGCAATAGGCGGTAATGTAATAAATAAAAATGAAATTACATTTCGTTCTAGAGTAGCCGATATAGCAACTTTTCCTAAAAACAGCTCTTTCACTAAGGTAAGGACAGTTCCTGGTGTTAATTGTTCCTATAAAAAAGAAGTTGTTGAAATGGTAGGTGAATACGATATTAATCTTTTTCGAGGAGAGGATGTAGATTATAATTGGCGTGTCATCAAAAAAGGTTGGGATGTTTATCATATTCCCGAAATTATAGTAAATCATATAGGACGACCTACTTTTTATGGCCTCTTGTATCAACATTATATGTACGGGAGAGCGCATTACCTAGTTAGAACTAAATGGCCTGATATGTATTCACATTACCCTTTAAAAATTGATTCTATTAGTTCAGTCATAAAATATATAGTGTCTTGGACTTTTATTCCTGTTTATGATGCTTTAGACAAGACAAATAAACTAAATGATGAACCTAATGGATTTGAATTTTTTGTTTTTTTATTAATTAATATTTTTAACCGAATAGGTAGTTTTACTCAGAGGTTTTTTTATTAATACCAGAAAAAAAATAAAAGTATATTCAGAAAAGAACCATGCTATGGAAGAAGATTGGGTGGGGCATTTAATACATCCAGTCAGAGCATACTGGGGTGATGGTACAGAAGATTGGTATAAATGGGGAAAAGATTTTGAGTTTTATAAGAAATTTTTTGAATTGTGTTCTAATATAAATGATGCGGATGTTGCTTTTTTACCACTCACCCTTAATTATTATTTAAATAATAACAAGATTAATATTGTAGATGATTTTGTTCGTATGGCAAAAGAAAATGGAAAAATTAGTTTTATATGGATTGATGGAGATCAAGAAGTTAGATATATAAATGATTGTATTTACCTAAAATATTTTGGATTTGAATCGAGAAAGTATGATAATGAAATAATTTTACCTGGTGATATTAAGCATGATCTACTCCATAAATATTTAGAAGGGGAAATTGTAATAAAGAAGAAGATGAAGATACCTTCAATTGGTTTTGATGGAATAGCTTCTTATCCAATCCCAAAACTATTATTTAATATTAATAGAAATATAAATAACAGGATGAAATATTATCTTCGATTAACACGGTTTAAGGGTGATCCAATAATCCCTTTTTTAATAAAAAGAAAAAAAATATTAGATACTTTATCGAAATCAAGATTAATTATTACAAATTTTAAAATAAGAGATACCTTTGCTCCCGGAATTAAAGATATGAATAATGATGTTAGACTAGAGTTTATTAATAATATTCTAGATAATGATTATACCCTTTGCTATCGTGGAGCAGCAAATTATTCTCTAAGGTTTTACGAAACTTTATGTTTAGGTCGGATTCCATTATTTATTAACACAGATTGTAAATTACCTTATAATGATCAAATTAATTGGAAAGAGATTTGCATTTGGATTGAAGAAAATGACTTTGCTCATTTTGAAGAGAGAATAATAGATGAGCATAATAGCATGTCTGAATCGCAGTTTGTAGAAAGACAAAACTATTGTAGAGAAATTTGGGTAAAGTTTTTATCGAAAGAGGGTTTTAATTATCAATTTTATGAACAACTAAAATTGAATTTTTTTAATAAAATAGTAAGTGGGAAATAATGACAGTACTCATTTTAGCAGGTGGGTTTGGTACTAGATTAAGCGAAGAAACTGACTTTATACCCAAACCGTTGGTTAAGATTGGAGGTAAACCTATAATTTGGCATATAATGAAAACTTATAGTCAATATGGTTACAAAAAATTTGTAATTCTATTGGGTTACAAAGGAAGTATGATCATTGATTATTTTTCAACTTTTAAGTATGCGAGCGATTGGGAGATCACATTTTTAGAAACAGGCCTTAAAACTGACACTGGTGGACGTATTAAAAAGGCAAAAAATATCATTAACAAAAGGACCTTTCTTTTAACTTATGGAGATGGTTTAGCTGATATTAATATTAATAATTTGATTAAATTTCATAATTCACATGATGGATTAGTTACTATGACTTCGGTTCAATTGGCAAGCAGGTTTGGGGTCTTAGATATTGGTAAGGAAAATATTGTTGTTAGGTTTAATGAAAAGCCCAAAGAAAATGAAGCTTGGATAAATGGAGGTTTTTTTGTCTGTGAGCCGGAGGTATTAGAATATATTGATAGTGATAGTACTGCATTTGAAAAAGGCCCATTATCGATTTTAGCGAATCATGGGAAGCTTTTCACTTTTAAACATGATGGTTTTTGGAAGTGTATGGATACTCTAAGAGATAAAAGAGAATTAGATGAACTTGCTAAATTAAAATCTCCCCCTTGGGAAAAATAGGGTAATATAATTTTTAACAATATTTATAAAGATAAAAAAGTTTTAATTACTGGTAATTCAGGATTTAAAGGATCTTGGCTCACATCATGGTTATTAGAATTAGGTGCTAAGGTAAATGGAATCTCAAAAAATATTCCAACTAATCCAGCATTATTTAAAATTCTAAATTTAGAAAAACGAGTTAATCATATTTTTGGCGATGTTTGTGATTATGATTTTATTGTTAAAAATGTAAAGGAAATTAATCCAGATTTTATTTTTCATCTTGCAGCACAATCATTAGTTCATGATTCATATCAAAAACCATCAGAAACATTTACCACAAATATTATTGGTGTAAATAATATTCTTGATGCTCTAAGAAAGTTAAATAAACCATGTATTGCTGTGATAATTACGAGTGATAAATGTTATGAAAACATTGAACAAAGTCGGGGCTATCATGAAAATGATTTGCTAGGTGGGAAAGATCCTTATAGTGCTTCAAAAGGAGCTGCAGAATTAGTTTTCAGAAGTTATTATAACTCTTTTTTTAAAAATCAGGATAAAATACGGATAGCAACGGTCAGAGCCGGAAACGTAATAGGCGGTGGTGATTGGGCAAAAAATAGATTAGTCCCTGACTGCATAAGAGCATGGGGAAAAAATAAAATTGTTTCAATAAGAAATCCTAATTCAACTCGACCATGGCAACACGTTTTGGAACCTCTTAGTGGCTATTTACATCTTGCAAGTCATTTATTTGATAGTAAGGAATTAAATGGCGAATCTTTTAATTTTGGTCCCCCAATTAAACAAAATT
>CAYFIF010000027.1:0-16023 GCA_964343085.1 uncultured bacterium
CGTCAAAAATTAATATATCAGGTTTTCTCATTAAGGCTCTTGCAATAGCGAGTCTCTGGTTTTGTCCACCAGAAAGAGTACGTCCCCTTTCACCTACGATTGTATCAAAGCCTTTAGGAAGTTTTTCAATAAATTCAATCGCCTGACTTTGCTTAGCAGCGTTTTCTATATCTTCTTTAATAGGTTCTTTAGATCCATAGCTAATGTTTTTGCTAATCGTTGAGTTAAATAAAAAAGAGTCTTGACTGACAATTCCAATCTTGCTTCGAAGAGAACGGATATTAATCTGCTTAATATTATGTTCCCCAACATATATACTGCCCTCTGATAGATCATATAACCTGAGTAGTAACTTTGCTATGGTTGTTTTGCCAGATCCTGTATCACCTACTATTCCTACAGAAGAACCAAAAGGTATCTTTAAATTAAAATTTTTGAACAAACTTTCTTTTTCATCATAATTAAATGATATATCATTAAAATTAATATCTTTTTTTAAATCATCTAGCTCTACAGCGTTTTCATGATTTACAATTTTTATCTTGGTCTGCATCATACCAAAAATTCTTCTGCTTGATGCCATTGACCTTTCAAAATCATCAATTAAAGTAGATAAACTTGTAAAAGGCCAGAGAAACCTCTGTGTTAAAAATACTAGAACACTGTACGATCCAACTTCTATGGTATTATTTAATGCCATGTGACTACCAATTAAAATCGTTCCCAAAAACCCAGCTAGAACACCCATTCTTATTATAGGATTGAACGCACTGCTAATTGAAATAGTTTTAATATTCTCTGTTTGATATTCCTCACTTAGAGTATTTATTCTTTCTTTTTCGCGATTAAAGGTCATAAAACTTTTTATAGTTTGGATACCTATCAAATTGTTAATAATCGATGAATTTAGAAATCCCACCTTTTCTCTAATTTTTGTATATCTGGGAGATAATTTTTTCTGAAAAAATACACTAATTAGAAAAATAATTGGAACCGGTAAGACCGCTATAGCTGCGATTAATGGAGAAATATAGAAAAATATAAATCCAATTATTATTGTTGAAATTGTAACCTGTATTATTTGATTAACTCCATTATTCAAGAATCGTTCTAACTGGTTCACGTCATCATTAAGAATAGCAGTAATATTCCCTGTAGTTTGTTTCTCGTGCCAGTTTAGCTCTAGCCGCTGTGCGTGGTCATATGCACTGACTCTTAGGTTGTGTTCAACCTTTTGAGCAAGGCCTCTCCATTCGATCATATATAGATATTCAAATAATGACTCTAGAGCCCAAATAATGAATGTAAGGCCACCTAAAAATAACACCTGTGAGTTGACTGAATTAAATCCTAAAGATGCGACAAAACTATCATTTCTTTTAACAACCAAGTCAACTGCTACTCCTATCAAAACCTCAGGCGCAACGTCAAATATTTTATTTGTAGCAGAATAAACTGAGGCAAGATATACCCTTGATTTCCAAGGCTTTAAATAGTTGAACAGATCTGAAAATGAATTTGATGTATTTTTTTTATTTAACATTTCGTATTTAAATCTAAGTAATAATAATCAGAGATTTGAAAGCTAAGAGCAAAAAAAAAGAGCCAAACGGCTCCCTTTTTTTAAAAAAAGTTTATTGATCTAATCAACCCATGATGCTTTTAGCAGTGCAATAGATGGGTCTGCAGTGTTAGCAACTAAAATGAATCCATCTTTATAATGAAGACCCTCTGGCTCGCCTGAAGACACTCCACCTTCTTCTAATGTATAATTATTTAACTCTGTTATCGCACCAGAATCATAAACCGGATTAGTAGGATCAGTAATCTCATAGACAACAACGGCGCCAGCATCTTGAAGAGTTGTCATTGCAAATGTTTGCTCATCTTTATCTACAATTAAAATTTCTTCTGGCTCAATCCCTTTATTTATATCTTCCCAAGTCCACTCTGCAGGTAGGTCTGAAGCAAGATTAGCATAATATTGTGTCATCGGTGCGTTTCCAGGACCATCTAACATTGTTATTCCAATCTGACCATCTATTTCTCCGGCTGTACAGATTAATGTTTGAGCATCATTCACCCAAATACCATCGGGCTGGTGATCTCTAGAGCTGAAAGCCATACGATCTACTAAGGTATCAGGGGGATTTGTAATATCAAACCAACCGATTTCACTAGTTTCTTGCAGAGTCATAAAAACGGTCCTACCATCAGATGCAATTTTAACTCCCTCCGGCTCTGCAAATACTCCCTCAACCATATGAGTTATCGGTATATTTTTAACAAGAGTGGCACTACCAAGACCTGAGGAAATATCGTATATAGAAACACTGGGATATCCAATAGATTCACAGCCGCCATCAAGACCATCTCCATAGTCGAACTCATTTACAACAACAACGTACTGATTATCAACAGCTATATCCACAGCATCAGGATTGTAACCTAATTCATATGGACCGTACTTGGTTTTTGAGTTTGCATCTACAAGATATAGTTCACCTTTTGAGCATGCACCATTTGTAACAACTGCCGCGATTATGGAATTATCTACACTAACATCAATGGATGATGCTTCTGAATCTGCTCCATCAGTTAAAGTAATTGAGCTTGTTCCCATAGTAAGACCCGTTCCAGATATACCGAAAAAATCTAATGAGTTCGTTTTAGAGTTTACCATCACACCCTCACTGCTAGTGACAAAACGAACTAGCTCAGGCTGTGATACATCTGAATTTCCAGACGATTTTACATCAATAAGAGTAATGTCAAACGTTACGAAGGGTGTAACCATTTCATCACTACTATCTTCACATCCATTAAAGAACAAAGCAAGGGCTCCAATTGCTGATAAAAAAAATTTTGAATGTTTATTCATTACGCTTCCTCTTTATAGTATTAATTTCTAATGACTGACCAATTTTCGCAGTGTTTTATTAGATAAATCTGAGATTTTTATTAGATAATTGTAAGGAATAAAACCTTGTCCGCTCTCAAAATATTTAAAAATTAAGTTCAAATTGTATTAGAAATTGGTTGTCATTCATATCCGGCTGATACTCTCTTCCTTCATTATTATTATAACTGATAGCCTTTTCTTTAGTATCACCAGTTTCCTCTCCAGTTATATAGTATTCAAATTTTACCTTAGCATATTCTGTAATACTATAAGAGGTAGCAAGAGTAATTAGTGTTCTATCCCAACTGTGTGGATCATCAAGTGCAGGTTCCCAGGTTCCATTGGGCTTTATTCTATGGCTTCCATATCTGGCCAATATTAACACCTCTCTGTTTGATAAGAATGAGGGGTAAAACTTTCTCCTTGTTTCAACATAAAACCCGTCACGGTCTAAGTAGCCATCTAAAGAATATATGTACTCTGCTCTTGTTAGAAATCCAAAGGCAGACAATTCTGCGCGGCCTCCGTACCAATAATGATCTCGGTTTGCGTCTATTGGAAGCACAATGCCTTGGGTGTATCTGTAATATTCAAAGTTGTCGAAAAGAATTCTCCAATCATAATCATCGTAAAGCTTGCCAAAATACCCCCATCCCATTATTTTCATAGGAGAGAAGTTTATTTCACCTCTGAGCCCAAATTCGGTTGTAACACCATCCCATCGTCTAGTGCTGTTTGGCATGTTCCCATATACCAACATCAAATAGGAATCGTCCTCTGCAGCAGCATCAAAGGACAAAGGCCTTTTAAGTGCAACCGAGGTTCCTATTTTAAGATTTGCAACCTTTTGTTCAAAGTCTATATGATACTGTCTTCCTTTCCAGTAAGCTGTCCCGATTAACGGATATCCTTCAATCTCACGCTCTAAAGCAATCGCAGGGCGATTGCTTCCAATCTCAAGCCTAGAATTATTTTTTTTGTAAAGAAGATAACTTTTGTCCACGTACGCATTATCATCATTAAAGCGTAACCCAAACCGGAAAGAAATATTTTCTGAATACAAAATTTTAAAATTAAGTACAGCCTTATCAATTCTTACATAAGGGCTTCGGGTATTAATTTTTTGAATAAATTCATCAGAGTTTATCGCACCACCACTACCCTCAACATCAACAAACTCAAATTCTACTTTACCGCCGACTTCTATATTTACACCAGATGGAATTTTAATAGATAAGTTTTCATTTTTCTGTTCTGCTTTAACAACTAAACCAGTTTCTGGATCAATTTCTTGAGAAATAGAGAAGGTTGTAAAAAAAACTAAAATAAAAAACGTCCTGATCATTTTAGGGTCTCCATTTTTATCTATTTAAAATGATAAGAGGAAAAAAACAACTACTACCGCACTAAAAAAATTATTAAGCCATTGTCTTATAATCACCTTATAAAAGCCTGATTATTATAAAGCTTATCTATTGGTTTTTTGTTAGGGAAAAATTTGATTTAAGTTAGGGGATTAGAGTCTACTCTACTTCAAATCCTCTATCTTTTATTTTTTGTTTTAATGCTAGATCGTTAAAACTATTGCCAATCACTGTTACAAGACCAGTTGAGATATCTACAAAGGTGCTATCAACACCATCAATACTATTAGCAGCATTTTCCACACTCTCTTTGCAATGGCTACAGGTCATCCCGATCACATTAAATGAGATACGCTTATTTTGAGTTTCAATATTATCTAATTGCTCTGGAGGATTTGAAATTCTTGGTTTTTTATGATTTATGTATGAATAAAGCAATATCAAAATAAAAATGACTGTAGTAATTATTGATTCAAACCCATCCATATCATGGCTATGGTGTCCTGAATGAGATAAAGGCAAACTTATATTAAAAAATAAATCTAGGAGAAATCCAAATAAAATTGCTAAACCAGATATCAGAAATAAATATTGATACATAGTTTTTGTCCCTAATATGTTTTTGACAACAATAATCGAGGAAGCATTAGTTGCAGGTCCTGCCATTAAAAAAATAAAAACAGCCCCTGCAGTTACACCCTTACCCATTAAAACAAGAGCAATAGGTATTGAAGCTGTAGCGCAAACATATACTGGTAGAGAAATCAATAGCATTGCGAGGTAAATTAAATATTGATTGAACACAAAATATCCAGCTATAAAATCAGGAGGCAAAAAGATGGAAATTAGAACAGCTATAGATAGACCTTGAAATAAAGGAACAACAATATCCCCAGGTAAATTTATGAAACCATATTCCAATCCAGATAACACTCTCGCTATTATAGGCTTTTTATTTTCTTCCCGATTAATTCCTTCGTCTATGTTATGATGATGAGTTTCATCATCTAGAGTGTTTATTATTATACCACCTATCAAACCAGAAAGAAAAGCGGCAAACGGTCTAAAAAATGCAAATAGAGGTCCTAACATACCATAGGTTAATATAATACTATCAATTCCTGTCTGAGGAGTGCTTACTAAAAAAGATACTGTTGATCCCTTAGAAGCGCCGGACTCTCTTAAAGTAGCTGCTACAGGAATAACGCCACAAGAGCATAATGGAATAGGAACTCCAAAAACCGTAGACTTAAAAATAGATAAAAAACTTTTTTCCCCAATATGCTTCACTACAAAACGACTATCAATAAAAATTGATATAAGCCCAGAAAAAAGCATACCCAATAGCAAAAAAGGTGCGACCTCTACACAGAGAGACCACATTTCCCTTAGAAAAAGAATTGAGTATTCAAAGATCAAATTCAAAATACTATGTTACTAAATTATCCTGAAAATAATTAATAAATTAATTTGATCATAAAATAACACGAAATTTTTATTAAATAAGTAATATAATTCTATTACTTATTTGTTTTATCTTTCGGTATCCTTGATGACAAAAGATCTATATATCAATTCACCGCTAATTCAATCCCGTAAGATGGGCAAGTTAATTAAGTCTGAAGTATGGCTTAAAATGGATTTTTTACAACCTAGCGGCTCCTTTAAATTGAGAGGAATTAGCCACGCATGTAAACAATATATAAAGGAAGGCGCAAAAGAATTTATATCATCCTCAGGCGGAAATGCTGGAATGGCAGTTGCCTACTCTGGTAGATTATTAAATATCCCTGTAACCGTTGTCGTTCCTGAAACCACAAAAAAAATTGCCATCAACATGATCAAAGATGAAGGCGCAAACGTAATTGTAAATGGAAGAAACTGGGATGAAGCACATTTACACGCAAAAAGTCTAGTCAATAATAAGAATAAATATATCCACCCATTTGATGACCCTTATCTTTGGGAAGCGTATTCCTGGATTATCAATGAGATTATTCAAGATGGTGTTATTCCTGATACAATTGTACTGTCTGTTGGTGGGGGTGGTCTTTTATGTGGTATTGCTGAAGGATTAAAAAAAAACAATCTAAGTCAAACCTCAATACTTGCTATAGAAACTAAAGGAGCAGACTCATTGCACAATGCGAACAGAAAAAACAACTATATTGGAATTGATAATATAGCAAGCATTGCAACATCTCTGGGTACAAAGAAGGTTGCTAGGCGTGCATATGAATTATCAAAAGAAAAAAACATATTCTGTGAACTTGTCGAAGATCATGATGTCGTAGAGGCATTAGATTCATTTTTAAATGATCATAGAGTTTTAGTTGAACCTGCGTGCGGAGCAAGTCTGGTTCCTTTATACAAAAAAAATAATTTTTTTAAGGATAAAAATAATATCGTGGTTATTGTTTGTGGAGGAGTTGGCATAACAATGGATCAATTAAATATTTGGAAAAAAGAATATTTATAAATTTTTTTCTTTGTAAAAATTTTAATATGAGGTTCTATATGAAGTTAATTGCTTTTAAACACAATATTTTTCAATCTATCTTTTTAATACTAATCCTCAATTCATGCCAACAAACAAAACCTTTGGCAAACAGTGATTCATTCCCTCTTAACGAAATTACTATCTCAAAAATTCAACAAGGATACAACAATAAAGAATATACAGTTAAAAAAATTGTAACCTTATATTTGGATAGAATTCAGGAAATTGATGATGCCGGGCCTGAACTAAATTCAATATTAATGATTAATCCCGATGCTATAAAAATCGCAGATTCTCTTGACAAACTAATTAAAACTGGAGAAAATAATAGTCCTTTATTCGGTATTCCTATAGTTCTTAAAGACAACATAAATACTGCCGATAAAATGCCAACCACTGGAGGGTCAAGAATTTTAAAAAACTCTTTCCCTCGAAAAGACAGTTGGGTTGCAAAAAAAATACGTGATGCTGGAGGAGTAATTATCGCCAAAGCAAATCTAAGCGAATGGGCAAACTATCGAGCCTCTTTCTCATCTAGTGGATGGAGTGGCCTAGGAGGGCAAACAAAAAATCCATATGTTCTAGATAGAAATCCTTGTGGATCTAGCTCCGGATCTGCTGTCGCCGTTTCTTCAAATTTATGCGCAGTATCAGTAGGAACCGAGACCTGGGGTTCAATAATATGTCCATCAAATGCAAATGGTATCGTGGGCATTAAACCAACGGTAGGTCTATGGAGTCGCTCAGGAATCTTGCCAATCAGCTATACCCAAGATACTGCAGGACCTATGGCAAGAACTGTTAGAGATGCGGCAATTTTTCTTGGGGCACTTACTGGGATTGATAAAAAAGATAAAAAATCTATCCGAAGCAAAGGAAATTATTTTAAAGACTATACACAATTTCTGAAAACATCCGGTCTTAATGGAAAAAGAATAGGCTACTTAAAAACAGAGGGGGGGAAACACTTTAGAGTTGATACTTTAATGAACAGAGCGGTTAATTATATAAAGAGCCAAGGAGCAGAAATTATAAACCTTGACAAAATTGTAGAAGGAACCCCGTACCAAAATTCTATTGAAGTGCTAGCCTACGAGTTTAAAGATGGAATAAAAAAATATTTTGAAGATTTAGGCGATGTTGCAGCTTTTTCAAACTTAGAAGAAATTATAGAAGCTACCTCCCAAGATTCAATTGAGATGCATTTTTTTGATCTTTATAGGATGAAAAATGCAAATTCTAAGCCCAGTATTGAGACTTCAGATTACAAAGTTTTCCTTCAAAATATGTTAAAAGCTTATCAAAAAAATGGGATTGATAAAGTTATGGATGAATATAAATTGGATGCTATTGTTGCTCCAAGCGGAGCTCCTGCATGGAAAACAGATAAAATTAACGGTGATGGCGGTATATCAGTTTCAACCTCCGTATATGCTGCATTATCAGGATATCCAAATATCAGTGTCCCTATGGGATTCATCGATGATGTACCGGTAGGAATATCATTTTTTGGCAAGGAATGGAGCGAACCTATACTAATTGAAATAGCTTTCGCATACGAACAAGGAACATTGCATAGGTCCCCACCAAAATTTCTAGTTACCGATTAAAAAAATTATTCTTCTTTATTTTACCAATTACTTAAGCGATGCTAATTGCATTGCAAAAACCATCTTTGGCAAAATAGTCACCGTGGTCATTAATACCCATCCCTTTTAAATTCGAAAATTGAAGGAGCCGTCATAACCTCAACATCAACCGCGTTACCATCCTCATATGTTGTTTTCTTTAGAGGAATGCCATCAACATTAAACTCAATGAAATTACCTACCCATTTACCATCTTGATAAAAGCCTTCAAACTTTTTGTTGCCATTCTCATGGTAGCCGATCTCTATGGAAGGCTTACCAATTTCAATTATTTGTTTCCGTTTGATTATTCCATATTCAGTCCAATAGGTAGAAACCATTAAATTTTCTCTCCACCTAGATTCTTGAATTTTTATACCATTATCAGATCGAAGAGTATACCTTGTCAGTTTATTATTTTTCCAATAACTCTCGGTCTTAGGCTTCCCATTATCATACCAGCCTTTATGTAGGCCTTCTCTTCGACCATTTTTAAAAACACCTTCTGATTGAAAATTACCACTCTCATACCAAGAAAGATGCAATCCAAACTTTACCGTGTCAATAAAACCACCTTCATACTTTTTTTTACCATTTCTATACCAACTCTTAAGGATACCATCCCTTTTCCCCTTTAGAAAATTTTCCTCGGATGATTTTTGTCCATTTTCATGCCAATAGACCCAACTCAAGTGTTTTTGACCTTTCTTATAGAGGCCCCTACTTTCCTTATTTCCATTTGAATACCAAGAAGTCCAGGTACCATGTATTTTGCCATCCATATAGTGGCATTCAATTCTTTTTTCTCCGTTATCGTGCCAGTCTCTGTATTTTCCTTGAAGTACTTTATTGTAGTTTGCTTCTACAGATTTTATCCCATTTTCATACCAATAGACCCACGTACCAACCCTATAACCAACAACATATGTGCCTTCTGAAAGTTTATTACCGTTTTGGTGCCACTCAGTTGCTATACCTGTTGATTGACCATTAATATATTTAATTTTACTTTTCGCGCCACCATTTTCATACCAATCCTCCCATACACCCACTTTTCTACTGTTTGTAAGCTCTCCCAGAGTGACTTTTTTATCCGGAAAAATTTTAAATACCGAGCCGCTTATATTTTCACTTGAAAATTTTTTTTTCCATATTTCTTTTTCAATATTTACCAAGCTATCTATGTTATACTCACTCCTTGATAATAAGGAAGATGTAGTGAATAATAATATTAATATAAAGTTCTTTTTCATCTTATTTAAATATAATAATGGCATCCCTCACTGATAAAAATTACTGCTATTTTAGAAATATCATTTTCTTAGTTTCTCTGTATTTCCCTATCTGAATCGTGTAGATATAAACACCACCCGCTAAGGGTATTCCTCTAGAATCTACCGCTTCCCATCTAGCAAATTTTTCTCCCTTACTTTGCCACCCGCTAACTAAATCTATGATTTTTTTCCCCATCACATTATAAATGTCTATCTCTACCTTTGCATCTTCAAATAAACTATAATAGATATATGTATATGGATTAAACGGGTTAGGATAGTTTAATACTTGTGGTACCAATCTTTGTTTATCTTTTTTAACAGAAACAAAATTGTCATCAAGATAACCGACGCCACAAAGGATATTATCTGAAGTACTGTGGTGGCAATGGTCAAAAGCACTACAAGACCCCGGCGATAGTAGACTATCAGAATATTCATATGTATCGTACTGACCCCATGCTGGAGCGGACATCCAACAGGCATCACAATAATCATTGGCAATACTTTGGTCTGATTCATCTGGCCAATCAAGTGTATCACCAGGAGCAAAACAAAATCTACCAATAAGCTCTATGCAGTCTTCACTACCAATGTTACCGCTCTCATCCTGACAATCATCTCCGTACCAAATGGAACCCTCTACAGTTCCAGGACATGCGTCATTTCCAATAACATCCCAGAATGCATAGTTCCCAGCTGCTGCCACCGGGGTAGGACTTAAACAAGGCCAAGAAGCAGTTACTCTAAACTTGCTTGCGTTCATCCCTCCATGTTCCCAAGGAAAATAAATGCGATAACGTGAGCCGTCACTATCTTCAATTCCAGGAATCGTATCAACAGAAATGGTAATTATCTCAGAGGGATGGCAGGGATTAGTGTCTCCATCACTACAAATATAAATACAGGAGTCGACTACATCAGGGCAAGTCCTCGATGAAAAATCAGAAACAATTTCTACATCACCATCGATTGATATTTGTTCGCTGCCTAGAAGCAAGGCATGAAAAAATAATGAAAAAAAAGTTATCTTAATTTTAAGCAAATAATGTATCCAATTTATGTATTGAAAATACCTATTAAGATAATTACCATGGAATAACTTCTCCATGCTGAACAAATTTTCCATTTGGAAAATTATTTTCTAAAGCAAATTTTATAATTCGATCTGTGCTCTCCTTGACAGTCAAAGTTGCTGAGGCTCCTCCCATATCAGTTTGTACCCAACCTGGACAAATTGCATTCACCTTAATGTTTTTTGATGCCAATTCATTTGACATTACCTTTGATAAAGCGTTTAAAGAAGTTTTTGATAAACGATAAGCAATAGATCCAGATTCCATATCCTCTAACTGACCCATTCCGCTAGAAACGTTAATGATTCTACCACCATTTTTCATGAGTGGAATAACTGACCTAGAGACTCTAAGCACACCTAAGGTATTGGTATTGAAAGTTTCTAAAATAGATCTTTCTGACGTATCAACGGCATCAACATCGTACTCTTTTAATAAAACACCAGCATTGTTAAATAATATATCTACTGTTGAAGTTTTACTTTTTAATTCATCAATGGCAACTTCGATACTATTTGAATCATCAACATCCATCACCACATAATCAGCTCTCAAATTATTTAGTTCTTCTAAAGTTTGTTTACCTTTGACTTTATCCCTGACAGAAAAAATGACATTATTTGAATCACAAAGACCTTTTAAAAGCCCCAAACCAATACCACGATTGCCACCTGTAATAAATATGTTTTGATTACTAAGCACGTTTAATTTACCCTCCAGATTTCAGTATCAAATTTATTAGTGGGATCTATAATTAATAAATTAAAAACTCCAATCAAATAGTTTATCCTCTATTGAGCCATATAGTCATGCCAGGTTGTGATGAAAGGCTCCTTGCTCCAATGATATTTCTTTTTATCTTGGTTTAGCCTATTAAAAAAAACTTCCCCCGTTTCGGTATCAAGCAAAAAATAAGCATCATTATTTGCCTGTTTCAACATCTGATACCTTCCTATTCTGGATGTCGGCTCTTTTGCACCAATAAAAATAATCACACACAGAGTTAAGAATATTCCCCCTAGCATACCCTGAAGATACAGTTTCATTTTATACTCCTTTTTTAGTATTGATTTGATATAAACATTTAGATAAATGCTTTTTATTTTTCTGAAAAATATTTTTTTAGTCCGAGCATCCCTATTGAAAGAAAAAGAGCTTTGTAGGCCATTTCATGAGCATTAATAAGTGGCGCTAACCAAAAAAAACCATTTATCAAATGATAACAAAGAATAGGTAAAACAATAAAAAGTCCCAAATTATACAAATGGATAAAACCAAGTAATCTGCTTTTTTGGTTTGAGAAAAAAAATGTGATTGCTAAAAAATAGTATGCACTAAATGGGAGACTTACTCTTGTATCAATAAATTGATTGCCTCTCGATTCTACTTGTAAATCATCCTGACTATGATCAATAAAAATATCATTTTCTACATTATTCCAATGTCGTAATCTTGGAACAACTATATCTCCAAGTATGATTTCTTGTATGGGTCTTACCAAACCAAAATAAAGAAGGATGAAGACAAATAGTCTAAGTATCAGTTCAATTGCTTTTTTAATAAAGAATTTTCTCCACTTATAATGGTCCAAACGTACCATAGAGATAAAACTATAGGATAGAAAAAAATGTAAGAGCTGGCATCATGAGCGATGTCCCAGTGTTCGGGAAAATTAGAATTAAAAATTGCAAAAAAGGATATTCGAACCACATTCGCAAAAAGTAATAAGCTTATACCTGTTATTAACAAAAACATCCGGGGTATCCAATTTCCTGGATAAGCAATAATAAATCCAGAGTACAAACCAATCAGTTGTAATCCATTACATCCATTATTAACCTGAACTGCCTTGGACCCTAAACAGCTAATCAGCCTTCCATTACTTTCTACTTCAATACCAACAACTTTTAGAATACTAGCTGCTAGACTAACTGAAGATAGACTTAAAAAAGTTTCAAAATCACCATCGGGTAAAATATATAAATCATAAAATAGTGTCCAGCCTGCAAAAATAAAAATCGCGGTAATTACAAACTTTGAGATAGGAGAAATATTAACTATTTCTTTCTCCAAAGTTTCTTTAGTGTACGGCCTAACAAAGCTAACCATCCCAGACCTCCAATAACAGCCTGAGAAGGTTCGCTAAGGGAATTATAGAGTTTAATCATGCTTTTCATAATAATTATCCACTAATTGCGAAGAGAATATTAAAAGTATAATATTTAATATTATACTGTTTTTGCCAATAAAATGTATCCATCTATAGCTTCATCAGAGGGAAGGAAGCCTTTCTGAAGAGACTCATCAACTATACGAATGATTTGTGTCTTAATATCTTTATTCAAACCATATTTTTCTGGACTTTTTTTTACCTGATTTGATATTTCAAGAGCAATTTCAAGATCATTAAACATACCAATCTCTGTAAGATCAGATTTGTTTCTTGTTAACTCATGGTAAGCATTAAAACTCATAGTATCAGTAATATTTTTCATCCTAAATTTTTTATTTATAATCATTTTTAAAAAACCTGATTAAATAAAAAATTTATTTTTTAAAATAATTAGAGAAAAACTTTTTGTCTAAACTATACTTACCCGGGCCTGTTAGGATCAAAAAAAAGCAAAACACACCATACATAATTGCCATCTCAGGAAAATCACCATCAACTAAATGGTTTACTGATGCGATAAACATTGTAAAAAACAGCAAAAAGGATGAGGTACGTGTAAATAACCCAACCATAATCAGCAGTGCACAAAATGATTCGGAGAATGATGCCATAAAACCAAAAAATATCTTTAAAAATTCGAGTCCAATTAAATCGGTGAGTGCACCACCTAATCGTTCCCATCTCTCAGTGCCCGATAATATTTTATTTAATCCATGATTTATAAACATCAAAGAACCAAAAATTAATCTGATAAATAAAAGCCCTTGATCCGTTTTCGAATAATTACTAAAAAGCAAGGATAATTTTTTTACTGATACCATAACTTTAAAACTAACTCCATAAAAAGTTGATAAAAATTATAACTGATTTTATTAATCAATTATGTAAGGATGAAAAAAAATGCTTAAGAATCGATTGTTGATAATATAAAAAGAAAAAAAACTTAGAAGGAGACTCTGTTTCCTATTCCAGCACCAGTGCTTCTGTTGTCATCACTAGGAACAGTATTTGTCAAGAACCATGAATCTGCAATTTTTATTGATTCCCCTAAAACCCAAGAAATCCTTTGCTGGCAAAATGGGTCGTTATTGGGGTCATTACATTTCCAAGGTGAGACTCGAACGTATAAATATCTTACACCAGAGTTTGGTCCAGTAATATTATTAATATGAAATTGATGCTGCGAACCGGTAGAGGTATTAACCAAAGTGATTGGAGTTAAAAAACTAAATGCTGATGGATTGGCATCATAAACGCTTGTGGGTATGCCAAAAAAATCATCATAATAACCAACATTTTGGTGATGCGGATGCCAAGCTTCGACGTCACCACCAATTACATTTACACCATTATCGTAAGTCCAATAATGACGAGAGTTATCTTGTCTCTGGTGGGTAATTCTTTTTGTTGTTGTATTGTAAGTCCACTCTCCATCAGAATCAGCATCTCCATTGGTTGTACCATCATTATCGATTGAAGATATATAACCCTTGGGTTTTTCTTGTAAAGCATCGAAAGGATCAGTCGGCCAAAAAGCTCTTCCAGTGGTTGTATACATATCCGTAGCGTAAACCTCCAAGGCAGCTTTCATATTAGATATCACAGCATCCTCAACGGCAGCCTCATTTGATGAAATTGTTGTTAAAAAACGAGGAATAGCTACTACAGCAAGCAGACCAATTATAATCGTTACAATAATAAGCTCAATTAGCGTGAAACCTTTTGTTTTCATTTTTTAAAAAGAACCTCTATTACCTACACCTTGACCTACAGAGTTATTATCATCGGTAGGCGGAGTAGATGCAGTAAAACCTGGACAACCAGCAGCCGCACATTGGTCATTGCAGTATAAACCTGCGCCAGAATTATTTTGACACGCGTAGCAGCCTTCATTAAGCTCGAAATCACACCAATCAGACCAATTGCTTGTGTTCCCATCATTCCAAGGCGGATTGAAAGGTGGTAGACTAGAACCGCCACCATCGTTAAGATCAACGTTTACACCCGCATCATAGCTCCAGTAGTATCTAGTGTTATCTCCTCTTTGGTGTGTAATTCTTTTTGTTGATGTGTTATAGGTCCATTCTCCATCAGAATCAGCATTTCCATCCGTTGTACCATCATTATCGATTGAAGATATATAACCCTTGGGTTTTTCTTGTAAAGCATCGAAAGGATTATCAGGCCAGTATTCACGGCCATTCATTATTAGCATATCCGTAGCATAAATATCAAGACCCGACCTGATGCTTGCTATTACAGCGTCTTCAGCAGCTGCCTCATTAGAAGAAACTGTTGAAACATAACGGGGTATTGCAACCGCTGCCAGAACAGCAAGAATTATAGTAACAATTATTAATTCAATTAGAGTAAAACCTTTGTTCTTCATCTAAATTTACTTTCTATTAGTAATAAAATCTCTCTACACCTTAATTTAATTCAAAAACTATGCCACTAGGCTAGGATTATCAATATATCATAGATATTGATCTTCCTTCTTCTGATTAAATAATTATTCTATTTGTAACAATATGTTAAATGTATTAATTCGATACACAATTTTGTAACAAAAGCATAGGTGATCTTTTCAGAATTAAAATAATCTATCTTAAGTGGATAAAAATCATTTCATTCTTTTAACCTGAATGTAATCTCCTTCTGTATCTAAAAATACGGTAACATTTGCTTTATTGCGATTTCGCCAAAACCACCCATGATACCCATCAAAATCTGCTTTTATCTCGCCCGAATCAGATTCGACCTTCCTCCCTTTTTTATAGGTTATAGATCGCTTGGAACCTCTGTATCCATCTCCATGCAAATTATAATTTAATCCACCTCCCTTAGTAGACCATCTATATCTAGCTAATTTACCCTCTTGCATTTCCAATTTTATCTCGATTGCCTCATCAGGCTTAAGCACCAGCTTGAAAGCATCTTCATTCTCCCCAGTAGATTTAGTTAATTCTCTGCTTTGATCATTAGATAAAATATTTTTATTGAAACTGTGTTGTTCATTATTTGCCTCATCAATAAGTTTTATTTTTATTCGTCCCATCTCTGTTAGATCAAACACATTACCCAATCCGCTAGGGTCAATTCCATA
>CAYFIF010000028.1:0-15513 GCA_964343085.1 uncultured bacterium
TTTTAGGTCGCGGCTTGGGGCTTTCTACTTTGATTGTTTTCCTATCGTTAATCTTTTGGGGGTGGGTTTTTGGTCCTATCGGAATGGTTTTATCTGTCCCTCTAACGACTACCATTAAAGTTGCTCTATCAAACTCTGAAGCTACTCAGTGGTTTAGTATTCTCCTTGATGCGCCAAAAAAAGAAGGGTTTTAAATTATTTTTTAGTTTGATCTAATGCATGGAGGAGATCAAGTTGCAGCTGTTTTAAAAAACCAAAATGTGCGATGGGTTTTTACCCTTTGCGGAGGTCATATTTCACCCGTTTTAACAGGTTGTAATAAAATTGGTATAAAAATAATAGACACCCGCCACGAGTCTACTGCCGTGTTTGCGGCTGATGCAGTATCGCGCTTATCTGGAACGATTGGAGTTGCAACCGTTACAGCAGGACCAGGACTTACAAACTGTATAACACCAATAAAAAACGCACAAATGGCACAATCGCCGATTCTCATAATAGGCGGCGCAACGGCTACTGTTTTAAAGAATAGAGGCAGCCTACAAGATATTGACCATTTAAACCTGGTGAAATCCATTACCAAAGGCTGTTTTTCTATAAGAAGAGTAAAAACCATATCAAAAACAATACAACGGGCAATTAGTCTTTCGATTTCAGGGGTTCCAGGCCCTGTTTATGTTGAAATTCCAGTAGATGTTCTTTTTCCTGAAGAGGTTGTTAGAAATTGGTATGGACTGAAATCAAACAATAAATCTATTCCATGGTGGATGAGTCTATATTTAAAGTGGAATGTAAACTATTTATTTAATGAAAATAAAACTGGCCTTCAGCAGAAGCAAATAAATAAACCGGCCAAGCCTTCACCAACAAAAAAAATTAATAAAATCCTGGGGCTTATTGAAAAAGCAAAGAAGCCTGTTTTGTTAATTGGAAGTCCAATTATGTTAGATGTCGATAAAATACCGGCTGTTGCAGACAGTATTAAAAAGTTGGGTATCCCTACCTATGTCTCAGGAAGTGCGCGTTCTTTATTATCAAAAACAGATATACCTATATTTCGATATAGTCGAAAGAATGCTCTTAAAAAAGCTGACCTGGTTATTCTTTTTGGCGTTCCTTGTGATTTCAGACTAGACTATGGAAGACAAATAAACTACAAAGCAAAAAAAATTGCAATTAATGAAAGCCTAGAAGATCTGTTTCTAAATATAAGACCAAATCTATATATACAAAACAGTCCAGCAACAGCAATTATTGACCTTGCAAAGAAAAAAATAAAAAACAATTGGATATCCTGGCTACACCTAATCCAAAAAACAGATGAAAAGAAAAAGAAAAATATTTTCCTAAAGGCAAATGAAAAAACAAAAAACATTAACCCCATCAAGCTTTTTACAGTGCTGGACAAGCATATTTCAGATGATGATATTATTATAGCAGATGGTGGTGACTTTGTAGCAACCGCATCATATGTACTTAGACCGCGGTCTTATACTGGCTGGTTAGACCCTGGTGTTTTCGGAACTTTAGGTGTGGGAGCTGGATTTTCTCTTGCAGCTAAACTGTGTCACCCAAAATCAACCATATGGGTAATTTTTGGAGACGGTTCATTTGGATATAGTTTGATTGAATTTGATACTTTTATGAGACACAAGGTTCCGGTTATAGGAATTATTGGCAATGATGCTGGCTGGACCCAAATTGCAAGAGATCAGGTTGACATACTTGGAGACCCTGTTGGAACAAACCTTAGATATACAAATTATCATTTGGCAATAAAAGAACTGGGGGGCTTTGGAATATCAGTTAAAAAAGAAGAAGAAATCAACCCGGCGCTTGTTAAAGCAAAACAAGCTTCATTAAACGGAAGTTCGACTGTAATAAATGTAATAATCGATAAAACAGATTTCAGAAAAGGTTCTATTTCCATTTAGGGTGTAAAATGAAAGGATTCATTTATTTATTTATTTCAATAGTTTCATTTGCTCGAGCTCAAATTGGGTATAGTGACTTTGAAGTGGTCATAAATAACAACCCATATCCATCCGAAATTTTTATTCACACAATGGGACCCGGCTCATACCACATGGCAATAATTGACACAGGTTTACAAGTTAAATGGTTTGTTAAAAGTGGTCATCTTGGTATCGATTTTAAGGTAAACTATAATGTCCTGTCATATTTTGATAAAATTAATCAGAGTTGGATTTTATTAGATCAATATATGATGGAAAAAGACACCCTAATGTTTTTAGGCGCTGAAACAGATTATCACGATCTAAAGCTGGTCCCTGGTGGTGGTTATATTTTGCAGGCCTATGATTCAGTTTATGTTGATATGAGTAATTATGTTGAAAATGGCCAATGGGCAAATGTTGTTTTTTTACGTATTCAGGAGTTTAATCCAAACAGTGAGCTGGTTTTTGATTGGAGCTCTTGGGATCACCTAAATATTTCAGACTACACAAACTTAAACCTGACAACAAATCACATATCTTGGATGCACGGAAATAGTATAGAAATTGATAACAGCGACAATAATTTAATCCTTTCGAATAGGACAAGCAGCGAAGTAATAAAAATCGATCGAAACACTGGAGAAGTTCTTTGGTTTTTAGGTGGGCCTAACAACCAGTTCGTTTTTCTAAATGATACTCTAAATGGTTTTAGCATGCAGCACGACGTGCGGCTATTAAACAATGGAAACCTTACCCTTTTTGATAATGGAAACCTTAGAAATCCACCAATATCAAGGGTCTGTGAATACTCAATAGACATAGAGAATATGACAGCAGAACTAATTTGGGATTTTAAGCATCCGAACAATTATTATGGGGTTGCTATGGGTAGCGCACAAAGGCTTCAAAATGAAAACACACTAATTAATTGGGGCGTTATTACTTTAAACTCAAATAATGATTTAGGAGCTGTAATTACAGAGGTTGATTATAACAAAAATATTGTCCTGGAGATGATTTATCCCGATGGACACAACAGTTACCGTATCAGTAAGAACACTTGGGAGTTCATTCCCAATTTAATACCCGGGGACACAAATTTAGATAACAACATAGATATAATGGATATAAACAAGATTATTGATTATAATTTAGGTGAACCAAAAAAGGACATGTTTCACCTTTATCGGTTTGATTTAAACAGAGACAATATATTTGATGAAAGCGATGTTGAAAGCCTAGTTAACAGGATTTTATTTAATTGAATTGTCTCGATTTTTGTTGTCAAGTCGGCTTACAAAATATCCAAAAAACAAAGACACTAAAAAAGATGGCAACATAACATCTAATTTTTCAAAATAAATTCCAACCCCTTTAATATTTGGGAACAGAAACTTAAAAACAGGCACTGACATAAAACCTGAGATCATCGATGCTATTGCGCCTTTTTCTGTGTACTTCTTCCAAAAAAGGGATAAAATCAAGGTAGGGCAAAAAGTAGCTGCAATTCCAGACCAACCAAATATTACAAACCAGAAAACTGTTCTGTTTGGAGATAAAAAAGAAACTATTAAAGCAATAGATAATGCAACCAGCGCTAAAATAAAAGTTGCTTTCTTCGAAAACAACATCAGTTTTTTTTCATCAATTTCCGGTCTAAAAACCTGTTGATAAAAATCTCTGGATATCGCACTTGATGCCACAACAAGAAGTGAATCAACTGTAGACATAACCGCGGACAGAACCGCTGCAATATAGATCCCTATAATAGTTGCTGGCATAACGTTTTCCAATAACATTGATAAAACATTTTCTCCTGCTAAGCCTAAAACCATTTCAGGGTTTTGGCCAGATTTGGTTAGAATATATCGACCAAAAACGCCAATCATAACTGCAGCAGAGTCTGTTAGCAATGTAAAAACAACCGCTACCCACTTACCTTTAACAATTTCAGTCTCATCTTTTATAGAAATAAAACGGACATAAACCTGGGGAGACCCCATGAAACCAATCCCAATAGAAATAAGCCCTGCCACAGTAAAAACATTTAGGAGAGTAAAACCACCATCGCCCCAGATATTAATTAGAGCTGGATCAATTGCCTTTAACCCTCCCAAAATAGAAATGTTTTTAGGCATTTTTAAGTATGCCACAGCAGGCAAAAACAACAGGGCTACAAACATTAAAACACCTTGAAAAAAATCTGACCAGGCAACAGCCAAAAACCCACCTGAAAATATATATATAACTACAATTCCAAAACCAACAAAGATACCTGTGTAGTAATTAATTCCCAAAAAAGACTCAAAGGTTTTCCCTGTAATATCAATCTGGGCGCTTACATAAATCACAACAAAAACAGATAGCGCTGTTGCGCTTAGAACTCTTATTAGGTTGGTATCAGCATTAAAGCGGCTAACCAAAAAATCAGGTATTGTAATTGAATCATATTTATCTGTCTTCTTTTTAAATTTGGTCGCCATATAGTTCCAAGAGATAAAAACCCCTAAAACCTCTCCAACAACAATCCAAAATGCGCTAAAACCTAACATTGCCCCCATCCCCGTAACGCCAATTAAAAGCCATCCGGACTCTCCGGTCGCTCTCGCAGAAAAAGCTGCTATCCAATAGCCAAGGGTTTTTCCGCCAACATAATAGTCCCTAATGGTTTTAATTTTTTTTGAGGCTAATAGACCAAGACCAATGAGAATAGAAAAATAGAAAAATAAAACAATATACTTTGGATCCACTGACACTTGAAATTATAAGATCGTTAGTTTATTTATATACATCAAATTTCTGTTTATTATCTTTAAATGACTTTAATGGAGTAGAAACACCCGCAGTTCCAACTTCACGGACAGTCTTAACTCGTTCAAAATCAATTATCGCGGTCTGAAAACATGGCCCCTCATTATTGTTTTGTAACAAATTCCCCTCTGGATCAATAATCTGCGAACCACCGTTCCCTCCATACCCTACAGCATTACAAGAAATAATATAACTTTGTTGTGTAATCGCCGTTGCCTGACATACAATTTGTTCTTGTTTTCTGTCTCCTGTAGTCGTCATAGTTGGCACGATTATCATTTCTGCACCAAGGCCTATTAAGTCTCTAGAAACCTCGGGAAACCAAATATCATAACATATCATAACACCCACCTTCCCGATGTTTGGAATTTCAAAAACAAACGGCTTATGGCCTGGTTTTGTTTTTTCATAAGGTGCCCAGGGATATCTTTTCCTGTATACACCAATTAACAGACCATCAGGAGAAAAGACCGGACAGCTGTTATATATGTCTCCACCACTTTTTTCATATATGCTTCCAGGGACTAGCCACACTTTATATTTTTTTGCCCACCGACCAAACAGTTTTATTAGTTTTCCTTCTAAAGTTTGCGCGTTAGTTTTTATATCTAAATTAAAATCCATCGAGCAAAGCTCCGGGAAAACAACCATTTTTATATGTGGAAAAACAGAACTTATATGCTTAAGGTATTCTTCCATTGATTGAATATTTTCTTTTTGATTTTTTGCTACAAACATTTGTACGGACGCTATGTTTAAATAGTTGTTCATAAGTCTGCCTTCTTTTTTTTAATTAACGATCGTAGAAACCAGGTTCCTAGTATAAACTTCATTGGGGTTGTATAATATGTCATTGGTTTTTGCCTGTTCTATAATCTGACCCTGATATAAAACAGCTATCCGATCCACCAAACCAATCATAGATCTTAAATCATGAGAAATTAACATTATTGTAAGCTTCTTATCTTTTTTAATTTTTTTTATGAGCTTAATAATTTTTTTTTGCACATAAACATCAAGCGAAGAGGTTGGTTCATCTAAAATTAAAAACCGGGGTTTAATAATTAAAGATCTGGCAATTGAAACTCGCTGCCTCTGCCCCCCAGATAGCTCATTGGGGTATCGATATAAGAACTTTTCTTTTAAGCCAGTTTGTCTAATAATTCTTTTTATTTTTTTATTAATAACTTCAATATCATTAAGGCCCTTTAACCTCATTGGCTCTGTTAGGCTTTCAAAAATTTTCATCTTTGGATTAAGCGAGCTGTAAGAATCTTGAAATACGACACCAAATTTTTGGTTTGGTTTAGTATGATTTGTCGCTTCTCCAGATTTGTTCCACAGTTTAATTTCTCCAGAGTCTTGATCTAAAATCTGTAATAATATTTTAACCAAAGTAGACTTGCCGCTTCCAGACTCTCCGATAATTCCTAATGCTTCACCTTCCAATATATTAAGATTTATTTTGTTTAAAGCAACAACCTGGGCGCCGTTAGCGCTATATGTTTTAGAAATATTTTTGATGGTAATTAAAGGTTGTCTTTCTTTTGTTTTTTCAAACCGCGGTTTGTCTTTTGTTGAAAAGTGTGATTCGATTATTTTTTTTGTGTGTGAGTGTTTTGGGTTCTCAAAAAGACTCTTTGTTTTGTTTGTTTCAATAATACACCCTTTTTTTATTATTGAAATGCGATTACAATACCGCCTAACAAGGTCCAAATCATGTGAAATTAATAATACAGATGTTTTCGATTCATTAATTAACAAAATTAATAGATCAAGTATTTCGTATTTTAAATTAGAATCTAATGAAGTTGTAATCTCATCTGCTATTAAAACCCTTGGCCGCACCGCCATTGCAATAGAGATCATAACTCGTTGCATTTGGCCTCCTGAAAGTTGATGGGGATACCTTTCTAAAAAATTATCCGGTGGTATTAGCTGAGTTTTTTCAAACCAATCCCTAATCACCCGGTTGCATTTTTTTAAGCTATAACCAAATCGTTTTTTTAAAACCAACCTAAACTGTTTTCCAATTGATTGAACGGGGTTTAAAGATTTTGTTGGCTCTTGAAAAATCATTGAAGCCTCTATACCAAACTGCAGATTATTAGCTTTGTTATTTGTCTGGGGATTTTTATGAAACACAATCTCCCCGGTTTTGTGGGTGGTTTTTTTTGAAAGTAAACCCATAATTGTTTTTGCCAGCATTGTTTTTCCACTTCCGGTAGACCCAACTAGACCCAAAATTTCAGATTGAAAAACATCAAGACAGACAGAATCAAGGATTTTTGTTTTCATATCGCCCTTGGCCAACTTAAGATTTACATTATCTAGGGTTAAAACTTTTTTGTTCACTAAACTTGGTCCAGTTTTCGATTGTAATAATCCCGTATTCCATCACCAACAATATTAAACGATACAGCTGACAACACCATAAAAAAACCTGGAAAAAACATTACCCACCAATTATTTAAAAATTGAGAACGCGCCAAACTTATCAACAGGCCCCACTCAACATCTGGAGGCTGGACCCCGAGACCTATGAAAGAAAGTCCTGCAGCTGTTAGGATTGCATATCCAGCATCAATGCTTCCTTGAATAATAATGGGGCTAATGCTGTTTGGCAAAACATGATTCTTGATTATATGAAGCTTGCTTGCCCCCATGCTACTAGAGACCATTACATATTCTGAAGATTTAATTATTATTGCTTGCGATCTAGAGATTCTAACATACCAGGGAAACCAAGAAACGGCTATTCCTATGATAACATTGTTCAATGATGGGCCTAAAGCTGTTGTTATTATTATCGGCAAAACTATTGGGGGAAATGCCAAAAACCCATCTGTTGTTCTCATTATTATATCATCTATTGTTCTGCTGCTTGAAACGCCTGCGAACAGACCTATTGGGGTTCCAATTAAGACAGACAAAAAAACAACGCCAAAGGCCACCTTGAATGAGGCCATTGCCGCATAGATTGTTAAGGTAAATATATCTCGGCCTGCTGAGTCTGTACCAAACCAATGGATAATAGAGGGAGGTTGGTTTTTGTTTTGAAAAAAAACCGCACCCTTGATATCATCAGAATAAGGCGAAACAACAGGAATTAAGATTGAAAGAGAAAACAAAAAAAATAAAAACATTAGGGCCGCCAAAAGCATTCTTTTTTTAAAGACAAACTTAAAAAAACTTATCATCTTTATATTCGGGTCCTTGGATCAATAATGAAATACAGAAGATCCACAAAAAAATTTATTAATATATAGCTCACAGAATAAACAATTGTAACTCCTATAACAGAAGGAAAATCGCCCGTCAAAACAGAAAGAACACCAAACTGTCCCATTCCGGGCCAATCAAAAATTGATTCAATAAAAAATGTGCCACCAAGCATCATTCCATAAACAAGACCCATAATAGTTGATACTGGCAAAAGGGTGTTTTTATAACCGGATTTCTTTATTGTTTCATATGTAGAAAAACCAAAAGATCTATAAGTTAAAAAATATGGTTCACTCATGGTGCTTATCAAAGCGCTTCTCGAAGTTCTGATAACAACTCCAGTAATGCCTATAGTCATTGTCAACACCGGCAAAGCAGCATGCCTTGTCGCATCTATCAAAAGATCCCACTGGCCAGAAAAAAGACAATCTATAAAAACAAAACCTGTGTTTAGCTCCGGTAAAAACTGACCACTCAGTCTGCCTTGAAGCGGAAGCCAGCCTAACAACCCAAAAAACACAATTTGTAGAACCATACCAAGCCAAAAAACAGGAAAAGACATTCCAACATACCCGGCAACTCTTATAAAGGAATCTATTTTTGTTCCTTTTTTTAAAACAGAAACCAAACCCAATAAAGCACCAACAAATAAAGCAAAAAACATAGAAAAAGAAACCAGCTCTAAGGTAGAAGCAAAACGAACCCCTATCTCTTTTATAACCGGCTGTCGCGTTCTTAAAGAGGTCCCCATATCCCCCCTAATTATATTTCTAAGAAATATATAAAATTGCTTTGTTTTTGGCTGGTCTAAACCAAGGTTTTCTCTGGCTAAATCTAGTTGTTCTTCTGTCGGTCGTTCACCCGCCCACAATAAAAGTGGATCTCCCGGCAACATGTGGGAAATAAAAAAGGTGACACTAATGACAATAAAAAGCACCGCCCCCATAAGAAAAAGCTTTCTGGAAAAATACTGTATCACTCTTCTCTCTCTAGCCTATAAACAAGAATGGTTGAATACGCAGGGTTTGGTTTTAAGCCTTTAATATCACGCCTGTATACGGCTTGTGTTTTTAAATCTACTGCCGGTATGACAACACAATCATCTAACAATATTTCCTGAATTTTTTTATAGTTCTTTTTTGATTTACCCGGATCAACAGATTCTTCGCGCCAGGCAACGGCTATGAGAGAATCAACGACTGAATTTTCATAATAAGAAAGATTAAACATTGGGCTGTGCTCTGTTTTATATAACCCAAAAAACCAATCTGATGGTGATGAGTAGGTAGGCCACCAAGCCATAGAAATAATATTTGGTGCAGTATCAAGGTGCTTGGCTTTTTCCCAGTTTATAGACCAAAGACCTGGCTTTTGTTTTAATGAAACGCCTATTTTTCTCAGATTGTCAAACAACATCATTGATGTGTGTCTATACTCTTCTGATGTAGAAACATAAGAAATGTCCAAGCTCAAGCTTTTATCTTTTAGCTTTGATTTATCTAAATTTATTTTTGCTGAATCAAGATTAAAGTTCGGCATGTTGTCCGGTGGTATAAATAAAGGACAGGTTGAGGGAACGAGGCCAGCTGCTTCAGAGGACAGGTTTCCATAAACATATTTATTAATTGTTTGCCTATCAAAAGAGGCGGATATTGCACGCCGAACCCATATATTGTTTGTTGGATGTTTTTTAGTGTTCAACAAATAAAAATGGTTTGTCCATGATGGAAAATAAGAAACTTTAACACCTTTGTTTTTCTTTATTTTTTCGATTAGTTGATTGGGAAGTAAAACAGCATAGTCAACTAGACCGCTTTCAATTAATTGCATTCTAGTGGACGCTTCCGAGACTATTTTAATTTTTACATTATCAAAGTGGTTTTTTGTTTTCCACCCGCCCCAATAGTTAGAAAACTTTTCTAGTCTTATCTCTGAGTTTTTTACCCATTTTTTGAACATATATGGGCCAGTCCCTGATCCATAACCGACACCCAAGGATTCGGGATCGATCTTTTGTAAACCTTTTGAATACATCCACGCGCCATATTGAGAACTAACAACCCTGTCCATTGGAGTTGGCTCACTTAGTTTAAATGTTACCTGATAGCGATCATCAACTATCACACTGTCTACAGAAGACCAAATATAACTTGGGCCATAAGAAAAAGATTGGTTCCTCTCAACAACATACTTTACAACCTCAGCGTCAAACATAGACCCATCATGAAACAACACATTCTGTCTAAGTTTAAACGTCCAAAATAAACCGTCCTCTGATTTTGAGTATGAAACAGCTAAGGCTGGATAAAAAACATGATCGTCAGAACTGGCATCAAGCCAAAGAAGAGGCTCATAAATATTTGACAGTGGCAAAACCTCAAGCGAAAATGCAGTCGCTGGGTCCCAGTCTTTTACATCATCATATGTTGCTATTATAAAGGTGTCAAGATTGTTTCTTTTTTTATAGTAGCAACTAGCTGTTAATATAAAAATTATTAGAAAGATAAGTTTGTGTTTTTTCTTTTTTATCAAATTTAGCTACTCTAAAACATTGATCCTTTCTATCTAAAATTTGTTTTATTCTAGATTAATAATTTACCTACTAAGGGTCATCTTTTTTGTTTTTGTTGTCTTCCCAGCTTTTAGATGATAAAAATAAACACCACTAGAAACCTTTCTTCCTCTCTGGTCTATACCTGTCCAAAGCACATTGTGTGTTCCGCTGTGTTGATATTCCGGTCTAAACCGATACACCTCTTTACCCAAGGCATCAAAAATGCTTATTGTAACAAAAGTCGCTTCAGATAAACTATATACAATTTTTGTTTCTGGATTAAACGGGTTTGGATAATTTTGTTTAATGTGGGCCTTTTCTGGCATCTGTTTTTTTTCTCCTGATACAGACAACTGACCATTGTGCTCAATCATGAACAGCTGTGGTTTGTCAGGAGCAAAACTCCCCGATGTAATAATCAGGTCTCCAATTCCATCATTATCAATATCGCCTGAAATAATCTTTGCTACTCGAACCTTCCCCTGGTCATTGTTTGGGGTGAACGCATCGGTTGTGTCATCCATAAAAATGACACTTCTGTTGTAACTATCTAAAGAAGTGATGTCTCCTTCAATGTACTCCCAATCATAAAGCGCCTCGTTGTAATGCCCAGCAAGATAAAGATTGGGCCTGCCGTCGTTATCTGCGTCTCCTATAATAATTTGTCTGAGTCCTCCTGTATATTCAGATAAATAATTAAAATCTTCAAAGGAAAGCTGTGAAACATCGTCTGTTCCTTGAACAACAAAAAAATATCCAGGCGTTAATATGGTTCCAGTTAGGCTGTTTGTTCCAGATGTAGTAGCAAAAAGTTCATTGTTGTTGTCTCCGTCTATATCAGTTATAACTATGCTTTGGTTTCCTCTTTCATAAATCTCAAGGCTTACATAAAAAGACGTCTGATATTCGTAAAGATCAGGGCTGCCTAAATTCTCATATATAATTACGCGATAATAATCGTAAGCAATCGTGTAAATCTCCTTTCTTCCGTCTTGGTCTAAATCTCCAACAGAAATATTATACCCGCTCCAATTTGTTGTAACTGGGTCTTCATATTCTATATTCCAAGATGGATTAACAAGGTCGCTGTTTTCTAGCTCAAATATCATAAAAGTACTACTCCCTGTTGTTCCCCAAGGTCCTCCCATAACAGATACTATTATTTCTTGGTTTTGATCACCATCAATCTCAGCCACTAGTATCTGGCCAGCCTCCCAAACGCTGTCAAGTCCCATGTTCCAGGATGTTGTCGCAGTATCTGGAAAAGAAAGAGAGTCTGGGTCCCATTCAAAAATATACAACCCCGCTTGTCCTTCTGTGCCCGGTTGCGTATCCATTAGTGCTAAGATTTCTGGGTTGTTATCACCGTCTATATCACCAACAGCGACACTTGAATAATTATCAAAAGAACAGCTTAACTGAGAAAAAGTATAAAGCCACTGCAGGTTGATAGAGTCATTGTCCACCGCTTCATAGTGATAGACATCATTACAAAAAGACCCCGTATAAGAACTGGAAACAATAAAATCTCCATAACCATCATCATCAAAATCATAAGGCCCGACCATACTCCATGGTGGACCTGCCGGATAAAGACCGCCACTTCCCCAAGGGGTCGTTTCCCATTTTACGGTGAAAGAACTATCAATGTTCTGTGCAAAAAGAAAGGACACAAAAAAAACAAGATTAAATATATAGGTAAACCTATGGGTTTTCATAAATCAACTTCCTTGTTATTTGGGTTAGATTAATTATTTACTTTTTACATCAACGATTAATATAGAGATTTCAACTTAATATATACCATGATACAATAAATTTAATATGACATTTTATGGTTCTTTCGTTTTATAACAGCTCATTACTTTTAAAAAGATTTTTTTTACCAGTTTTTTTTTATTCATCGTTTCAAACATATGGACAAAATCCTTTTTTAGAGATACGGCCTTATGCGGTTCCATCATTTGGGCAGTATTCCATAAAAGCATCCATTGACCATCATCTTCCGTTAGCTAATGTAACGGATGGCGTGTTCAAGCGCTTTGACGGGGATTCTTTATTTGAAAATTTAATTTTCCCAAATTGTACTCAAGGGGTTTCTTGTTATGATGGTCACGCTGGTGTAGACTATCATATGCCTGCAAACACCCCTATTTTAGCCCCTGCTCCGGGTTATGTTCTCTGGTCTTCATTCTCTCCAGGCGCCGACCCTTGTCCAGGAGGAATAAGCCCTAACGGAGACACTGGTATAATCATACTTGCTCATGGGAATGATTACTTTTCGTGCTACCTGCACCTTAACCCTCCACTAAATGTAAGCGTGGGGGAAAATGTAGAAACCGGGGACACACTTGGTTTCAATGGTAACACTGGCTGCGCTATTAATCCACACCTTCATTTTGAAATAAGGAAGGGGTCATGGACATATAATGAACAACAGCCCTATGCTATAGATCCATTTGGATGGTGGGGAAATGAACCTGATCCTATTGCCCAAATAAGAGATAATTATAGTGCCTGGCTTTGGAAATCAAATAACCTTGTTGATGATAATGATAATGGTTTTCAGCGTTTTTATGGTCCAGACTGGGACTATATACAAAATGGATATAATGGTGACTCTTGGGTAGCGCCCCCTGTAAATAATATAGATGAAAGTCAACACTGGGCAATCTGGGTGCCAGAGCTGTCAGATAGTGGGCTGTATAATATAGAGGTTTTTATTCCCAGTGGTCTGGATGCTACAGATAATGCAATCTATGAGATTGTTGTGCTAAACAATGAGGGGGGCAGTGAAAAAACATTGGTTTTTCATAATCAAGGGATACACACAGACAGTTTTTTTAGTATCGCAACTTTACACCTTCCAAAAGGAACAAAGTCGGCGATTATATTAAGAGACCTGGTTGGCGAATCGGCATCAGGCTCTTTTGTTGTTTTTGATGCAATTCGATTTACAAACAGCACAACTTCAAGCACAAAAGAAAATGTTCATCCAAAAACCTTCCTAAAGCCTTTTTCATATCCTAATCCATTTAACCCAACTGCAAACATAGTTTTTTCATTAAATGAAACTACACCTGTTAAATTTTACATATATAGTATATCGGGTGAAAAAATTAACAGTTATGATTTAGGAATAATGACCCCCGGAAAACATATAAAAACATGGCAATCAAGAAACATGAACGGAGACATCGTCCCTTCGGGTGTTTATCTCTTTACCATTGAAACAAATAAAAAAAGGGCGTCCGGAAAAATGGTTCTCCTTAGATAAAAACAATTTAAATTTATACCGCTCATGCTACAAACAATTGTACTCTGGTTCATAAAACTAACACCAAAAACAAAACGGTGGTTTTGGAAAAAATGGTATACTGTTTTTGCAAGTCAGTATGAAAGCTCAGACCTTAGATGTATGAATTACGGATACTATGATAAAGAGTTTCATCCCCAGCTGAAAGCAGAGGATGAACAAGAAAGATATCCACTTCAACTATATCACCATGTTGCGTCTCAGAGTGTTATCTCTGAGAAACTGGTTTTAGAGGTCGGGTCTGGCAGAGGCGGGGGCGCTTCTTATCTGGCAAAAACTCTAAACCCTAAACACTATACAGGGATTGATATTTCACCTACAGCCGTAGACCTCTGTTCAGGCTTCTATGATCAGAAAAACTTAGACTTTAAAGTGGGGGACTCTGAAAACATACCCTTTGGGGATTCATCTGTTGATGTAATTATCAATATAGAATCTTCTCATTGTTACGGATCTTTTTCTGGTTTTTTAAAAGAAATTTATCGCGTTCTTAAGCCTGGTGGAAAATTTCTTTTTTGTGATTTTAGACCAACTGGTGAAATAGGTCTCCTTTTGGAAGAGTTTGAGCCTGTTGGTTTTAAAAAAAGAGGTTACAAGGATATAACACAAAATGTGATTGAGGCCTTAAAAAGACTGTCAAAGTATAGAAAGGATAAAATTCATAGTAAGCTACCTGGCTTCTTGCATAGTATTTTGGAAGCCTTTGCCGGTGTAGAAGGCAGTAAAGTGTTTACCTCTTTTGAGAATAAAACCCTAACATATATTAGCGCATGCTTTGAAAAAGAATAATCTATGAACAATCCAAAACTTATTAAAAAAATAAACGAAACCTGGGACAATGAAATAATTCCAGCTCTAATAGACTACATCAAGATTCCAAACAAATCCCCAAATTTCGACCCTGATTGGGAAAAAAACGGTTACATGTATGAGGCATTGGACCTGGCGGTTACCTGGGCAAATAAACACAGACCAGACAACTCCAAAATCATCACACACAGAAACCCAGGCAAGACCCCCCTTATTCTTTTAGAAATTCCGGGAACATTAGATGGCAATATTTTGATGTATGGCCACCTAGATAAACAGCCCGAAATGGAGGGCTGGAGCCCCGGACTGTCTCCTTGGAAACCGGTCATGAAAAATGATAAACTATACGGTCGTGGGGCAGCTGATGATGGGTACGCAATGTTTGCTTCATTAGCATCAATTAATGCGCTCATCGAACAAAACATTGATCTTCCAAGGATCGTTATTATGATAGAGTTTTCCGAAGAAAGCGGCTCCCCTGATCTTCCATTTTATATGAAAAAATGCAAAAAAGAGATCGGCACACCAGACCTCGTTATTTGTTTAGATTCTGGGGCGGGTGATTATAAACGGTTCTGGACTAGCACATCTTTAAGAGGCCTTATTGGCGTTAATATCCGAGTCGATGGACTAAGGGAGGGGATTCACTCTGGGGCTAGCGGCTTTATCCCTTCGACCTTTAGAATACTAAGAGAGCTTCTTTCCCGTATTGAAGATGAAAAAACAGGGGAAATAGTTTTAAAGGATTTGACCGCAAATATCCCCCAACACCGGATTAATGAAGTAAAAAAACTGGTTTCTGTTTTAGGAAATAATAAAATTGAAAACACCTTTGTTGC
>CAYFIF010000029.1:0-15049 GCA_964343085.1 uncultured bacterium
CTAGACCTTACAAATGACAGTAAAAAAAAAATTGGTTTTATTCTTACATACTTTTCAATAACCTTTCTAAAATGGTCAATAGTAGTTATTATGTTAATTATGGTCTTTCTAATCCCATTTTACATATATAAAATTTTGATCCACTAAATTATAATTCAAAAATATCTCCATCAATTGACAAAGATAATTCTTGTGCATGATCTATTAACTGATCCACACTTAGCTCCCTTAGAAAAACCAATCCGTGGGTTGCTCGAATTCTAGGGTGTTCGTTTTGATACCAAAAATCGCGTCCCAATACAAGCTCCATAATTTCATGTTGCTCTACCCAAATTTTTTGAACAAGATCACAAAATGGACCATCCAATAAATAGCTGGGGAATGATGCACCTTTTTGACTATTGTAGCAGGTCATAAAAGTGTCTCTTAAGGTGGCCATTGAATTAAGGGAAACTGGAATCATAATATCTGCTTCTGCTGGATCAAATCGATACCAAACATTCCTGTAGCCCCATATTTTAATTTTATCGGTATCTATCTCTTTTTTTAAAATTCTCAAGGATTCTGCAATTGCCTGAAGAACCTTATAATGAGTATCTGGACCGCTACCTTCAGGATCCAGCGCTAAAGTAATAACGGATGGTTTTATTTCTCTTAGGAGATCCAAAATTGGTCCAACATCCCTTTCTAATTCTGGCATATCAGAAAAAATATCCCCTTTATAAAATCCAAGTCTTAAATGCCTCACATCTTTCACGCGTACTCCATAATGTGACCAAACTAACTCCTCCTCAAATTCTCTAATCATACCCTTAACTTTTTGTATATCTTCTCTATTTTTTTCTCCACTGTAACATTCTTTTAAATATTTAATTATTTCTTTAATCTTATCCAGTAAATCTTGCTTTGATTGCACTCCATATATTTCAATTATTATTCTAACAACTCGATGGCTTATTCCTCTTGACTGGCCTCTTTTATCTCTTGATGCTACCCGATCTAAATAATGATATATATCTTTATCTTTCTTTTTTAAATAACCTGATTCAAAAAAATCGGGGTATTCAATCATTTCTATTTTACCTTTTATTAAAAAACTTACTGCAGTCTCTAATATGTCAACTAAATATTGGTTTGTAACTGAAGTAAAACCTGAGGTTAGATTAGCAAAAATATGATTATTATTAGGATCTCTTACAAGATGACTAACGTGTGGTAGATATCCAAGCATAATGTCATCATGGTGAGGGCCAGTATGTAGAAATGTTTCACCTGAAGATAATTCAACACCTTTTGCAATCTTCATCTTCATGGATTCTAACACATTTAAAATAGTTTTATCATCAATTAAAGGTATATCTGAGCAAATGGAATCATCAATTAAATCTTCTTTAGTAAGCCAATGACCAAACTTATTTAATCTGATACTCAAGTTGACAACCTCACGCTCTATTTTCTTTGGATCCCATTTGGTTGTTTGTAACACTTCACTTACTACATCTGATAATTTCGAAGAAGCTCCCTCAGTCAAATAAAACCTAGCACCATTTAAGCGTCTAAGTACCGATGCAGGGTATTGAATACCTGGCTTTGATTCAATTGAATCTCTAACTATTTTTGATTTAGCTTCTCCAGCTGCAATTATCAAAGCAACTGCATCAGATTTGTAGGTTATGGTTTGAAGTCCAATAGAGATTACCAACCTTGACCTTGCAATATTAATACCACCAAGATCAGATGCCGCTGCTGCCTGAGTTTCAAAATTTGTTTCAAGCAATCTAGTTGTTGAGTTATGATCAGACCCTTTTATATTAAATGCTATATGGCCATCAGGGCCAATACCACCAAGAAAAAAACCTATTCCTCCAAGACTGCGAATTTTTTCTTCATAGTTGGAACACCACTGATCAGTTTTATAAATAAAGCCTTTTTGAATTTCCTCAATCTTGTTTTCTGGATCTCGATATCGAAGCGAGAGATCGATTTTTTTGTTTTGAAATACACTTTCAATATTTTCAATATCAGTTTCCAAAATTTCTAAGCTGTTTATCAAATGACAATTTTTAATATTTAAACCAAATCCTTCTACATAATAGTATAATATATAATCATAAAAACTATTTTTTTGAACTGGGTTGATAGGAAAAAATTCATCTATTTGTACAAATATGAGATTGCTTAAATCGGGTTTTCGTGGTATATCCAATCCATTTTCTTTGCACAAATTGCGAATTTTTGGATTCTCCCAATCATTAAGAATTTTTTGAGTCCATTTTATAAAATACTCAGGAGTCTTTCCAGTTGGTAAACTAATAACTCCATTAGGATTAGCATAAACCCATTCAAGAAACCTAAGTGAAGTCAACAGACCCAACCTAGGTAGTGTATCAACAACAACATAAGGTATTTTTGTTGTACTTTTATATTTGGAGCGATTAATAAATATTTTTTCTACCATGTCAGTGATACAAAGTTAATTATTTTTTATTTATTACGCCTGACAAGTTATCATAACTAAAGTCTTCGGCTCCTCCATCAGGCCATCTGATTTTGATATATTCTAATTTTGATTTTTTTAAATCCTTTTTAAAAAATATAATTGGAGCTGATTGTGAGAGATAACTTGTGCTTGGAGAGAGCTCATATGTTTGAATAAAACCATTATCAAAATATAACCATACTTTAGTTCCAAAATAGTTCTGCTTTTTAGAAAAATAATTAAACTTAATTACATCTATTTTATGTTTCGTTCTATTAATAAATACTTTAGGTCTATCATTATTTATTCCTACAATAAAATCTGGCCTATCATCATTGTTAATATCATTTATTGTAACACTAGTCGCATCATCAGGAACGATTAGTCCACTAATTTGAGGACTGATAACAGAAAAATTTCCACCTTTACTACCTAATAATAAAAGGCTTACCCCTCCATCCATATTCCCTGTCTCAGGCTGGGGACCAAAAAAATTTTGCACCATATAAAGATCCTGGTAACCATCCCCGTTGATATCACAAACTGCAGTACCAAAAACTGGACTCGCTTGGACTAAGTTGGGAAGTGGTTTGAATTCAAAAACAACATTTCCATTGTCATCTAAATTATTAAAAAGAATACCAGACTCGAGACTGTTAACTTCAAATTTTTGAGCACTATTTAATAATGCTTCTGTATAGATCCCGTTTAAAGAGGTGATTGCAAATTGATGATATGTCGGAAGTCTCTCTTTTATCATTGGCATTGCTCCACTAGAACATCCCAATCCTCTGTGGGGCAAACAAATCCCGTTTTCATATTTTGCTTCGACAATCCGTTTAATACCATTTCCTTCAAAATCACCAAAATAAAGAATCTCAGGTTTTTCTTTCGTCGCCATATATTTAGTATTTAGACCAATGTTTCCAATAACAAAATCAAAATCCCCGTCTAAATCAAAATCAGCTGAGTTAATGCTGTTGTACCAACCTAATCTATCTGCTAATCCTGAAACGTTACTGTAATTGATAAGCTTTCCATTTATATTTTGAAAATATTTTATGGGTCCCCAATCATAAGCTACCAAAAGATCAATTTGTCCATCATTATTAACATCTGAAAAAACAGCACTGGTTACCATACCAGACAATTCTTCTGAGGATATAAATCGGTCGGTGGCATCAACATATTTAGAACCGTCGTAAGAGAGTATGTAAGAATATGCTGGTTCAGGATACTTACCTGGAACCAGTCTCGCTCCAACAAACAATTCTAGTCTGCCATCTTTATCTATATCAGCAGCAGTTACTATACTACCACTCCTACGAATATCTGGTAAATAATTTGGTGATGCTTTTTTGTAGTTACCTAAACCATCATTTAAATAAATCCGATCCTTCAAAACCGGATCTGACTCATTGCATTCTACGCCTCCACTAACTACATATAGATCTAGATCACCATCATTATCTGAATCAAAAAACATAATACCCATATCCTCGGATTGACTATCCTCAATAAAACAATTTTGTTTTTTTTCTCTAAAATTTCTATTTCCATCATTTAAAAATAGCGAACCCGCATAGCCTGCAGCACCTCCCATAAAAAAATCATCATCATTATCACCATCAATATCGCCCCAAGCAATACCTGGACCAAATTGAGATAATTTATTTGGAAGTAATTTCTGCCTCTGAAAGTCATCATATTCTTTTTCTTTATGCTTAGCATTAGATAAAATTTCATTATCTAATTCAAACATTTTTTTTTGAAATTTAGTATTATCTCTTCTTTTGGCAACCAAGTTATCTGTCTGTTCATAAATTGTATATATAAAGCCAGATGGAATATCATTTAGTACTTGCTTATTCCCAGATGGCCAATAAATAGTAATTTGTTTTACCATTTCAAGATTTCCAATTCCAAAATGAGCGATTGGCTGATTTGAAGACATAAAACCTCTGCCAAGCGAAATGTAACGTGTCATCAAGAGCGAATCTATACCAGAATCCAAAATAATTTTAGCACCGATTCCATTTCTATTACCTTTTTCAGATTTAAGTATAATTGTTATAGAATTGCCAGCTAAAAGGTCATTTCTGTAAAGTCGCACTGGCTCATTAAACCCATTAACTATTATATCAAGATCTCCGTCCAGATCTAAATCACCTACGGTTGAACCTGTGCTAACACCATAATGTTCAAATCCCCACTCTGAACTCATGTTAAAAAACTTATAGTTACCAACATTCTTAAATACCTGATTATCTAATTTGTAAGGTTTGCCTTGCTCCCAAAGTTCTAATTCTTTTTCAACCCCACCATTTGAACTAACGACAACATTTTTAATACTATCAATTATGTCACCATTAAGAAAATCACGAGACATCCCATTGGTGAAATATACATCCTCGTATCCGTCATTATCTAAGTCACCAAATCTGACAGTCCATGTCCAATCAGTTTTTGCTAATCCTGTTAAGTAGGCTATTTCCATGAACCTTTGTGTACCAGTGTTAAGGAAAACTGTGTTCCGCATATATTGAGGAGGAGTTGGAAAATTTAAAAACCAAGAATCACTATCAGGACCACTCATTGAACCCATGGATAATTTATCCCTATAGTGGTTACTACCGGCCATATCAGATGCTAAAAAGTCAAATTTACCATCGTTGTTAATATCAGAAAAATCGGCTCCCATAGAAAACCAGGGTATGTGTGGTAGGGCATCAGCAATTACATCAGTAAAAGTAATCTGATTGTTTTGATTATAGCCATTATTTCGAAATAAGTGATCTGGACCAAGATAATCGTTTGCTACATATAAATCTGGAAAACCATCATCATTATAATCCCACCAAATTGCTGATAAGCCATAATAAGGAAGCTGACCAATGCCAGACTCAATTGTGACATCAACAAACTTTTCACCTTCATTTCTAAATAAATAATCAAACTGGCCTGCTGGTACTAGCGTCTGCATTCGTCCAGGTGGTTTGACAAAATATCCTAATTCACGAGAATCAGGATGAACAGTTAAAGAGCGATTTTTCTTTCTAATAAATTTTACCTGATCAATCGCATTAGCAGGTAATAATCTATTAGTTAATAAATAAGCATCTAAGTCACCATCACAATCATAATCAGCGAAAGCCATTGCAACACTCGCTCCGCTAAAATCTAAACCAAAATTTTTAGCTTTTTCGGAAAATCTTAATCCTTCATTTATATATAAACGATTAGGAGAATCAAATCCGCACACATAAAGATCTAGCAGTCCATCATTATTAATATCAACGAAAACCGCCCCCGTACTCCATGCTTTATTATCTACTACGCCAAGTTTTTCAGTCACATCTTGAAATTTTAAGCCCCCAAGGTTTTTATATAAAACTCCACCATCTTTTTGCCTTGTAAGAAAAACATCTGGCAACCCATCACTATCATAATCCCCGATTGCAACTCCGGATGCTATAAATGAGTTTCGTAATTGACTCCTGTGTTTATAATCAGGGAAAAAATTATTCTGAAAATCCAAGCCTGTTAATCCGGAGTCTAAAAAAACAAACCCTGATTCTGAATTTTCAAGCAATTCATCAGTTCTATATTCATCCCAAGAAAGACCACTATGTTTTTCTTCTAACAGAGTTAATTGTCTTAAAACTTCATCAGTGGGTTTAATATTTTTATTTTGTTTATCACAACTGAAAAAACAAGTTAAAAGGAATAGAAGGAAAATCTTTAGATTAAATATCATTCTGTTAAAAATATTTTAAAAATGAATACATTATTTAAGTAATGTAAATAATTATAGTTTTCGAATATGCAAACTTAAAATTATTTTTCATTTATAAAACACTATACAGCTTAATTATTTATCTGGCATCTAATGATTATTCAATTACTTTAATTTGTCTAATATATGTATCAATCTCAATCATTGCGCCCATTGGTAAAGAAATATTTTTCTTTATATGTCCTGCAGGAAAATTTTTAATAACCGGAATTTTTAGGTCTGCAAAGTAGTGTTCTAAAACTTCTTCTATTTTAAAATCATTAATATCATCTTGAGGCTCATGACTTCTTCTTGTAAACTGTCCGAGTATAGCACCGTTGATACTTTCAAATTTTCTTGCAAGTTTCAATTCTTGTAAATAACGATCAATCCTATAAGGGGCTTCACCTACATCTTCTATGAATAAGATTTTTTCTGAAGTGTTTATTTCAAAATCTGATCCCATAGTCCCACATATTAATGACAAATTTCCACCAATCAACTTTCCTTTTCCTTTTCCTTCAACTAATATTGAAATATCAAAGCCATCTTCCGGTGAATCAAAAGGAATTCTTTTGAATTTATTATTCTCAAGGATTTCCCAAAAATATTTATCAGCAATTTTATCCATGCCATTAGGACTCCCTAGACCATACATTGGATTAGGAGTGTGGAATGTAATTAGACCAGATAATTGATTGATAGCAATGTGCAAGGCCGTTATATCACTATACCCAATAAATATTTTTGGATTATTTCTTATAATTTTATAATCGAGGAGCTCTAATATTCTGGTCGAACCATAGCCCCCGGTACCTGGAAAAATTGCTTTTATTCTTTTATCAAGAAAGTAATTCATAAGCTCGGTTGCTCTTTGCTTATCAGTTCCAGCAAGGTAGCCATAGCGCCTAAATAATGAATCAGAAATAATTACCTTAAACCCGCGATTCTCTAGACGTTGTTTTGCTAAAAAAATTCTTTCTTGATCTAAATAGGCTGCTGGAGCACAAAAAGCGATTGTATCTCCAATTTCTAGTGAATTTGGAAATATCATTTCATTTTCAAAAGCAACTAAGAAGTTAATCCAAATACTAGAAAAGAAAATTTTTAAAAAACAATTAACCTTTTTCATTAAAATAAATTAAACCCATAGATTTCCAAATCAGTTTAAACCTATTTTTATTCGATTAACAATTACAAAATTTTGAGTTCTAAACTTTTTTATTTTTTTAAAAAAACAACTGTAAAAATATCTTTTATTTCATTGTTATTAAGCGGCAACAATCAAGAGTTTAGGAGCAGCTGGGTAATTACATGGGATCATATTGATAAAAATAAAAATCAAATACAAAATGTAAATACCATTCAAACAATTATGAATAATCACTTGAAAGCAAATATGAACGCTGTGATTTTTCAAATTAGACAAGGCGGTACAGCTTACTATGAATCTGAATACGAACCCTGGGGCCATTACGCTGGATATAACCACCCGGGCTATGATCCACTAGAAATAGCAATCGAAGAAGCACATAAAAAAGGACTCGAGCTTCATGCTTGGTTTAATGTTTTTCAGACATCAAGTACAACTGAAGGTTCTCCAGCAAAAGAACATCCAGAATGGATATGTAGAGATCAAAATGGAAGCCCTATGACAAGCTACAGATCTCTCTCCCCTGGTTTAAAAGAGGTAAGGGACTACACAGTAAAAGTTGCAATGGAGATTGTAAATAAATATGATATAGATGGGCTTCATCTTGACTACATAAGATGGAATGAACACAGCAATTCATTAAGAGGCCAAAATACTGTTGAAAATGAATTACAGCGGCTTGATGGATTTATAAGTAGTGAAGAGCTAGATCAAATCAATAATCTATCGGGACGATACCTCTACGATTATTTACACCCTTATTCTGCTGGAACCCCTGATGGGTACTCATCTTGGGAAGAATGGTGGAGATGGAGCGTAACAGAATTTGTTAGAACCTTACACGATTCAATCCAGGATGTCAAACCGCATGTTAAACTTAGTGCAGCTGTTCTTGGAAAATATAATTGGTCTGGCTGGCAAGGATATGGCTCAGTTTTTCAAGATGCTGCCCTATGGTATAATGAAGGTTATGTAGATCATTTAATGCCAATGCATTATCACTGGACTTCAAATGATCAATTTATAGGAATGTTAGAAAACAATTGTCCCGAATGCTGGAGATTATTCATATCACCTGGAATTAATTCCAATCGAGTGTTTACTGTTGGACCTGGGTCATATATACTTGATGAAAATGGTTTATGGAATAATCATGGCCCAATAATTAATTCTATTAGATCATTAGATTGGGTTGATGGATTTCAATTTTTCAGTTACGGAACATGGAGAGATAAAAATTATTTTATTGAAGCTGGAAATTCATTTTTCAAAAATAAAACTAAGATAAATAAATGGTCCAGTTCCGGTAATAAACCACCAGCGCCCACACTAACAATCAATAATATAGGCCCCTTTACGAACCAACTAACTACATACCAAAATGAACCAAATGGCGACCCAAGCTGGATTATTTTGTACAGAACTAGTAGTAATCCAGACCCCTCATCTTCAGAAATAATAAATGTCCAATTTTCAAATAATGTTTCTATTTTTATTGATAGCTTAACAACTGCTGATACTTCTAAATCTCTAATTTATTTCTCAACTACAGCTAATCGAACTTGGAATGAGTCTGATATATCAAACTATGTTTTTTCCAATGGTGAGTTTATACCGGATTCGTATAGCCTAGGACAAAACTACCCAAATCCATTTAATGAAAAAACCTCAATTGAGTATAGTATATCAAATTATAATTTTATAAAAATTCAGATCTTTAATCTATCGGGTGTAAAAATAAAAACACTTGTAGATAAAGTTCAAATCCCTGGTAATTATAAAACCTATTGGGATGGGAAAAATTATCTAGGTAAAGAACAACCTTCTGGAATTTATTTCTATATTTTAATTACAGAAGGAAAAATAAAAAATAAAAGAAAAATGATCTTTTTGAAATAGGGCTAACCAGGACTTAATATTTCTAAGGCTTTACTTATAGATATAGTTGAAATTATATTCACTGAAACAGAAAGAAATATATACCAAGTCCATGCCAGACCCAATCCCTTAAAAATAAATACAACTATAAAACTTAATATTAATCCTACTATCAAACTGATTGTTTTCAATTTTATTTTTAGTTTACTTAAAATAAAGAGACCAAGTAGGCCACCATAAGTGAACGAAGCAATTTCCAAACCTATAATCACAAGAGCTTTATCGCTTTCGTCAAATAATAGAGCAATTGTCATCAACACTAAACCCCAAAAAAGGCCTATTAATTGCGACTTTTTTATTGATCCGGTCCTCTCTAACCAATCATTTACTGTTGAAGATGTAAGAGCGTTAATTGAGGAACTAATTGTAGACATTGCAGCTGAGAGAATACCTGCTATTAATATCCCCTTTATACCAATAGGAAGATGATTAACAACAAATGTAGAAAATTCTCTGTCCTTTTCTATATAAGCACCATCGAAATAAACAAATAATAAAGAACCGATAAAAAGAAAAAGAGCAAACTGCAAAAAGACAAATACACCACTACCTATCATCGCTTTTCTTGCAGAAGTTAGGTCTTTTGTAACTAGAACTCTTTGAACCATCATATAGTCTGCTCCATGTGATGCAAAAGAGAGGAAAACTCCTCCAATTATTGCACTTAGAAAGATATAAGGATCGCTAATCAAATCCCCCTGAAATTGAAAAACCTTTAGTTTGTCTAACTCAATTAAAATTCCTGTTATTCTATCCAAAGGTTGATCAATATAACTCAAAAGATAAAAAACAGATATCAGGCCACCAGATATATAAAGAATAAACTGAAAGCCATCAATCCAAATCACTGTTCTTATTCCACCAAGCAAAGAATAAATTAAGGTGACTCCACCTATCAAAAATACGGCTGCTGTTAAGCTCCAGCCTGTTATAGCCTGCACAATTACTGCTGTTGCCAAGAACCTTACTCCATCTGCCAAAATACGCGTAATTAAAAAAATGAGGGACGCCGTTTTTTGTATATTTATACCGAATGCCTTGCCTAGTATCTCATATATAGATAAAACACCTCTTTTAAAATACATAGGTAATAAAAAATAGCTCACCAGCAGTCGACCAATTATATAGCCTATCGCAAGTTGTAAAAACAACCAATCCCCCCGATAAGCTATCCCGGGAACACTTATAAACGTGAGCACAGACGTTTCTGTCGCTACAATAGAAAACATAGCCACTGGCCAGGGCATAGTCTTGCCCCCTAAAAAATAATCAGCATTTGATGTATTATATCTACTTTGGTACCAACCAAATCCTGTAAAACCTAAAAGAAATATAAAAAGAATTAAGTAGTCAACAAGTTCAAACATTTACATACGTTATTGAACTAGAAGAGTATCGCTAATGAAATTTGCCCATCTTTCTTTTAAAATGAGACGAGGGTTTTTCTCAGTCATATTGAGAGATTCATAAATGCCAGAATGAATACGCTGTCTCCAATCAAAATAATTAGGTGATTTATTATCTCTTTTTGGATAAACAGAATTAGTAAGAAGAATCACGAATAAATCATTATCTGGATCTATCCAAAGAGACGTACCAGTAAAACCTGTATGGCCATAGCTTTTATCACTTAGGTATATTCCGCCCGAAGCTTCTCCAGAGGGGCTATCCCAACCAAGACACCTAAAACTATTGGTGTCTAGCGTCGCCCGCGATGTAAACTGATTTACAGTACTTTTTTTAAAAATTCTATTTTCACCGTATATACCACCATTTAACATCATCTGACAAAAAACAGCTAAGTCCCTTGTGCTTGAAAAAAGGCCCGCATGGCCCGCTACGCCACCTAACTTATGTGCATTCTCATCATGAACTTCACCATGAATAAGACCCTCTCTATAGCCACTAACGATTTCCGTTGGAACAATCCGTTTCAACTTTTCTACAGATGGATTAAAGAATGTGGACTGCATTCCTAGCGGTTTAAATATATAATCTGAAACAAATATATCTAAAGATGTTCCAGTAATATACTCTACTATTTTTCCTAAAAGAATCATACCAAGATCCGAATAAATAGTTTCATCTCCAGGCTTATATAATAATTTTGTACTACATATATCATTAATTATTTCATTCTGTTCGAGATCCATCAAATAATATTTTTTAAATGGCGGGAAACCAGCAGTATGCGTTAATAAATGTTTTATGGTAATAGCTTTTTTTTCATTAACAAATTTGTCATCTGGTCTCAAAAATTCGGGAAAAATCTCATGTACTTTTGTATTTAGTTTTATTTCTTTTTGGTCAATTAAAATCATTATGGCGCTTGTAGTAGAAATAACTTTTGTTAGTGACGCTATATCAAATATGTCTGATGGGCTCGTTATCCGATTTTTTTCATAAGTATGGAAGCCGTTTGACTTATGAAAGAACACTTCCCCTGATTTTGATGCTAAAAGAACGTTCCCAGGCCAGGCAGAATCTTGAATCGCTTCACCTAAATATTGGTTTAGGCTCATAACATCAGCTTTAATCTCATCTGGTAATATCCATTTTATTTTCTTTCCGTATTCATTTTCAGGTTTTGAATAAAACCAAATTGGTTTTTTTCGAATTTTTACTCCATCACCTTTTTCTGCAATCTCTGGTATTGAAATTGGCAACTCGCCACTAATTACCTCCCTGCCCATGAGAGCATTCACAAAAGCTGATTGCATTAAACGATTACCTTTCCAAGAACAAATATAGTTTTTTATCTTTGGAAAGCCTTCTATCAAATATGGGTTACCATAGCTATTAAGGAGCAATTTATTTGTCTTTAATGATAGTTTATTCAACAATCTTTTCAAGTTTTTCGGTAAAGAAACTCTGTTTTTCCTAGAAGACGGAGTCACAAAAGCATTAACAATAATCGTGGAATTTTTTGGTATACCCTTTAGAACACCATCAATAGTATATCTTCCATCTGTTTCATCAAGGTTAAAAGAAATTAGATCCGCTCCTAACTCACGAATCGATTTAGTAGTGATTGACTCTTTGGAAGTATTCTTACCATCATAAAGATCAAATAAATATAATTTTTCTTTCTTTTTAAGTTTTAAAGGAAAAAACTGCCCATCATTTTTCACAAGTGTTAAGGATTTTTTTGCTATTTCATTTGCTACTTTTTGTGATAAACTATCTCTTAAAACCTTTTGAGCAACTTCTAATGAAATTAATCGATTATCATTTAAACCAATTTTTTCTTTTAATCTTAATATCTTTAATGCCGACTCATTTATCCTAGAAATTGGGATTCTACCATCAAGAACCAATTTTTCTATAATATCAATCGACTCTTTATAATCACCACTAATAATTATATAATCACATCCCGCTTTAATCGCTGAAACCAGTCCATAGAAATTCGAATACATTTTTGTTATAGCACCCATGCTCATTGCATCAGTAACTATTACACCTTCAAAATTGAGACTGTCTTTTAAAATATCAGTTACCCAAAACTTGGATAGTGTAGCAGGGATATCATAGTTAAATTGGAAATCTGAAGCATTCAGGTGGGCAACCATAACAGCATCAACACCATTTTGAACTGCCGATGCAAATGGCTTTAACTCAGTTGACCATAAGCGTAGAGAATCACTAGGAATTTGTGCTAAGCTTGTGTGACTATCTGTTTCTGTATCGCCGTGTCCAGGAAAATGCTTAGCCGTAGCTAACATATTGTTTTCCTGCAGTCCTCTTATATATTCAGATGAAAAACTCGAGACAATATTAGGATCCTCACCAAAAGAACGAGTATTAATAATAGGATTAAGTGGATTGTTATTTATATCAACTACCGGAGCAAAGTTCCAATGAATTCCAACAGATCTTCCTTCTTTTGCAACAATTTTTCCGGCCTCATACGCTAACAATGAATCACCAGTTGCGGCTATACCCATAAAAGGGGGTAACTCTGTACCCTCAGGAAACCTTTGATATAAACCGTTCTCAATATCAGCATCAATTAAAATAGGAATCTTTGATAACATTTGTATCTTGTTTAATAATGTGAGCGAAGTACCTACATCTCCATACCAGAGATGGATTCCTCCAATTCCATCGGATGAAACCAAGTCCATTATTTTATCCAGGTTTTCATTAGAATTAGATAAAAATCGCATATTCATTCTGTAGACTAACATTTGAGAAATTTTCTGGCGCAGTGTCATTTTTTCTAGCGTGCTTTTAGCCCAGCTAGCATCTTCAGTATAGTTTTTTGAACAACCAAAGAAAAATAAAATGCTAGCAAAGAAGATTCTGATAAAGATTAATTTCATTACAGATGATTACATTTATAATTGAATGAAAATCCTAATTATTTTTTCTGAAGAGATCGATGAAATTTAGGTAAAATATTGATTTTTATTCTAACTAAGAGAGCTCATTTTAAGAATAAAATTTTTCTAGTATAATGATTATTTTTAAAATTAAAGCCCACAAGATAGACACCTGAACTGATTGATTGATTAGTATTATCTTTCCCATTCCATATAAATTGATTTTTAGTATCATTTAAATTTTCGCTAATAATCGTTTTAACTATACCACCATCTAAGGAATAAATATTAATAGCATCAATATATTTTATAGCGCTAATCTTAATTACACATTGATCATTAAATGGATTGGGAAAAATATTTATATAAAAATCATTCGGAAGTATTTTTGAATCTACCAAATCATAACTTAGATAATTTTGATTAATCGACTCAATTAACCCTTGAACACCATCCGCCATATCATAGCTTAAGGCCCAAATCATCATCCCTCCAAGATTCCTAGACTTTGCATAATTTGCTTTTTCTCCTATAGAAGAAGGGTCATCAAATGATACCACCTCAGTATAATCGGGCTTTAGAAGATATGGGCATCTAGCATTAGTGTCCCAGTGATATTCATAGCCTGAATTAATTAACCCTAATACCTCACTATACCTAATATCAGTAACGTTCCCAGTAAATGTCCCATTAATTTCACTTGCATTAAATATTTTTCCGTAAAAAGGTACGCCCAAATTAATTTGCTCTGGCGGAATACCTCTTGTGTTTATTAAATAATTAATACCTGTATGGACAGAACCATCATTATCATTAGGTGGAGACTGATAGAGTGGTGCGTTATGACCAGCGTGACTAGACCAGCTACCATGAAAATCGTAGCCCATAAGACTAAACCAGTCGAGACTTTCTTTTAAAATCTCATACTCAAAGTGTTGACCGCTCCAATCACTAGGTCCTACTGCCATTGTAATCATGAGCTCCGGATTTATATTATCAAACTCTGCACGCATTTCTTGTACTAAAAGTGTCAGATTAGTTTTTTCACTAGCATTTGAAGGATACTCCCAATCTAAGTCAATTCCATCGTAGCCATAGGTGTCAAAAATTTCCAGCAAATTATCTATAAATGCTTGCCTCGAATCAGCACTAGCCACCATTTGAGGGAACCCTGCTGTGTTGCCCCATCCTCCAAAAGCTAATAATAGCTTTCTATTATTCTGATGAACAACTTCAGCAATATTTTGATCCAACATCTGAGAATAAGAATCTATTGATCCATCTTCGTTAGGCCATGCAAAAGAATGAATTACGTGTGTAATAACAGAAAAGTCAATTTGATTTACAGGGAATGATGCTTGGATCCATTGAGGATAATA
>CAYFIF010000030.1:0-14993 GCA_964343085.1 uncultured bacterium
AATGTTCCTGCTGCGGCTGAGCTTGCACCAATAACTGTCCCATCAATCGCCCCTGCATCAACGTCTACCTTACTGATATCTACCTCCCCCGTACCATTCGGTGTAATAGCAATATTTCCATTCGACCCATCGGTTATGGTAATAGAACCTGTTGTAGAGTTACCCGTCTGTAAGGTTACGTCATGGTTCCCCTCTGATGAAAAAATTCCGGCACCACTTCCAGTACCTGTTTTTGCGGTGCCGTTAACATTTAAAATAATAGTCCCTGACTCATTTGGAACAGTGATTGTACGATCAGCGCTAGGATCAGTAACCGATAGGGTTGTCTCATAATCATCTCCTGTATCTCCCTCAAAAATAAGAGGAGTCGAACCTGTTAAAACTCCTACACTATTTGCAGTAACATTTGTCCAGGATAATGCACCACTACCATTAGTTTGTAAAACTTGATTAGAGGATCCATCGCTTGTTGGGAGCGTCATTGCTACAGTGCCAAACCCAAGTGCATCTGCATACGCAACTCCATCAATATATAAATCCTTGTATTGTTCAGATGATGAGCCCAAATCATTAGAATTACTGGTTGAAGGCTTAATATCTCCAGATACTGTTGTCCCATCAATGGTGACAGACCCATTAGCAAATGTTAATAGATCGGCATCACTTGTATGACCAATAGTTGCATTATCTATTGAGATATTATCAACTACGGCCTTTGTTATCGCGCTAACTGTACCAAGCGTTACAGCGTCTATTGATCCTGAATCTATGTCTACCTTGCTAATATCTACCTCACCCGTACCATTCGGTGTTATCGCGATATTTCCATTTGCCCCATCGGTAATTGTAATCGAACCTGTTGTAGAATTACCGGTCTGAAGAATAATGTCATGATCACTATTTGAAGAAAATACTCCAGCCTCGCTTCCTGTACCAGCCTTGACAATCCCATTAATTACAACACTTCCATTATCAGAATTTGTTATAGTCTCATCATTCTCCAGTATTATTCCTGTAGATCCAGTCACATCCAAGCTTGTACTTGCTGTTATTGTTGTAAAAGCACCGGTTGACGCAGAGCTCGCACCTATTGCTGTATTATTAATCGTACCCCCTGATATAGTTAAATCATTATCTACTTTTCCATCAGCTATAGATGTTGCATTCCAAGTACCTGTGGTTATAGTACCAATTGATGATAAATTTGTTGCCGAAGTAAGTGAGGCTGAATTTCCTGTAGTAATTACTGTCCCATCCACATTTGGAAAGGTAATAGTTCGGTCAGCGGTCGGATCAACTGCGGCTAAGGTGGTTTCGTACGCATCATCGGTCGTTCCTTCTATCATCAGGGTTAAATCTGTAGAATTCCCAGTTGTAATTAAGGTTCCACTTACATTTGGCAAAGTAATTGTGCGATCATCAGTGGGATCTGTAACCGCAAGGCTCAACTCATTCTCATCAGCACTCGCCCCCTCAAAGATAAGTGGAGTTCCGCCAGATAAAGTCCCTATACTATTAGCAGTAACATCCGTCCACGATAGAGTTCCACTGCCATTAGTTTTCAATACTTGATTTGCAGATCCATCCGATGTAGGTAAGGTCAGATTGTCAGATCCTAAACCTAAAACATCTAGATTTGCAACTCCAGTTACAGTTAAATCTTTACCTGTTGTTAGATTTCCAGCAACCGCAACTGTCGAATTGCTTGCGTTAGAGTTTGGCGTTACAGTAATGTGTGACACGTATGTGTCAGCATCATTCTTATCATTTCCAAAACTCAGAACTCCGTTATCCGCAACATTTAACTTCCAACCATCACCAGGGTCATCGCCCTGATCAGATTTTAATACAATCCCAAGGTCTGCTCCATCCCGGCCTGCTGCTATCTCAAGAGCATTATTATTTGCCTCATCATACTTCAGTGTAATATCACTATCTGCTCCTAAAATCATTGAGTCATCATCCCCAAGAGATAAACTGGTCTCAATAATTAATTCATCAATATTTCCTGAGTTGATATCAACCTTGGTCATATCTATCTCACCTGAACCTTGAGGCGTAATAGATATATTTCCATTAGGACCATCAGCGATAGTAATTGAACCAGTTGTACTGTTTCCTGTTTTAAGAATTACATCATTGTCACCATTTGAAGAGAATACCCCATCTGAACTTCCTGTACCCGCTTTCAATATTCCATTAACCAATACCGTACCATCTGTTGTGTTTGTTATTGTCTCATCATTCTGCAAAATCAAACCAGCGGCTCCGGTAATATCTACCTTTGAAGAAGCCGTAATCTCTGTACCAGATATATTTCCTGTGACACCGAGATCTCCACTAAGTGAAGTAGTAGTAGCATTCACCAAAATCGTACCATCTGTTGTGTTTGTTATTGTCTCATCATTCTGCAAAATCAAACCAGCGGCTCCGGTAATATCTACCTTTGAAGAAGCCGTAATCTCTGTACCAGATATTGTAGTAAATGCACCTGTCGATGGTGAACTCGCTCCTATGGAAGTCCCATCGATTGCGCCAGAGTTAAGATCTACATTACCACTAGCAGACAAGGTTGTAAATGCACCTGTCGATGGTGAACTATCTCCGATGGGTGTAGTATTAATTGACCCTCCACTAATTGTTAAATCATTAGCAACATTTGCATCTGCTACTGGAGTGCCTGTTGTCAGGACAGTTCCACTTTCATTTGGAAAGGTAATTGTCCTATCTGAAGTGGGATCAGTAACCGCCAACGTCGTTTCATATGGGTCTTCTGTGTCTCCCTCAAGAATCAATGGTTCTGCACCAGTTAAAGTCCCAATTGTATTTGCCTCAATACCTGTTAAGTTAGATCCATCACCGAAAAATTGTGTCGCAGTAACATCTCCAGCTACAGTTACTGCACCAGTACCTAGCGTAATTAGATCATTATCATTAATATGGCCTATGTAGGTTCCATCGATCTTCACAAAATCAACTGTTGCTTCACTTATCGCATCATTAGATCCAAGACTAACAGCATCAACGCTACCACCATCAATATCAGCTTGATTAGCATAAGCTGTTCCATTAATGTACAGATTCTTAAACTTTTTATCAGAAGTTCCTAGGTCAACATCATTATTGTTATCAGGAACAATAGAACCATCCGCAAAACTTATTTGGGAGTTCCCATCTACGGAAATCTGAATCGTCCCATCAGTATTATTAGAGATACTTTCCTTGTTACCAAAGAGAATATCATTCCCTGCAATCTTCAAATCTCCTGATAAAGAGAAAGAATCGGCCGTAACGCTTACGGTCCCGTTTAATTCGTTTGATATTTTCTCATCATTCCCAAAAACAATATCATTCCCCTGAACATTTATATCACCACTAATTGAGGTTGTATCAGACGTGATTAAAATTGTTCCATCATCTGAGTTCGTAATAGTCTCATCATTCTCTAATACAAGACCACCTGAGCCAGTTATATCTACTTTTGTAGAAGCAATAACCTCAGTACCCGATAAATTAGTAAAGGCACCAGTTGAAGCATTAGTAGAACCAACAGGGGTTGCATCTATTGTCCCAGAGTTTATTGTTAAATCATTAGCAACATATGTGTCCGAGACTCCTGTCCCGGTGGTTAAAACAGTTCCGTCTTCATCTGGAAAACTGATTGTGCGGTCTGCTGTTGGATCTATTGTATTTAAGGTTGTCTCAAAATCATTTATCGATGAACCCTCTAGCACCAGTGGAGAATTACCTGATAGTGTATCAACAGTGGTCGCTTTAATTCCTGTCAAACTGGTCCCATCACCAACAAATGAGGTGGCAGTCATGATCCCATTTGTCATTAAATTATCATTCCCAAAATTAATTGTATCAGATGAGGATGCTATAGACCCATCACTTATTGTGATATTCCCGATTGAAGACCCTGAGCTCATAACTGCCACACCTGTATTTATTCTGCCTGTGGTTGTTAGAGTCTCATCACCAAATGTGATGGCTCCGCTTGCGCTTGTCATACTCCCATCTGATAAAGTTAGATTACCAATAGTCGACCCGCTTGAAAGAGTAGCAGTTCCAGCAGCTAGATCCCCAGTCGTAGAAATATCTTCATCATCAAATGAAATAGCTCCGCTTGTATCACTAATAACCCCTGAAGATACTTCCACAGAACCTACCGTAAGATTTCCTGAGGTTGATAGATTTTCATCATCAAAAGAAATTGTTCCACTAAAATCCGTTATAGAACCATCTTTTAAGTTTAAGGTCCCAATATATGAATCACTTGCTAAGGTTGAAGGTCCTGCCAATATGCTTCCTGAAGTGATTAAATCCTCATCATTAAATGATATTCTATTTGTGGAAGATGTAATTACCTCTGAGGCTATACTAACTGATCCTACATTTAAATCGGTAAAATTTCCTGTACCAATATTGATATTACCACTATCCTGAAGAGCCATACTACCCAAGCCAAGTGAACTACGAGCTAGAGAATCGCTTTCTACCGTCCACGTTGTGCCATCTGAAACAATAAAGTTACCATCCCCCTGCTCAAGGCCAGATATAGTCTCTAAATCATCATGGCTCCCACCAAAACTATTTGCTATAATAGTACCGTCAACCTTGATCGTATCTTGACTAAGGTCCATTAGATCAGGATTGTTAATATGACCAAGGTTTGAGCCCTTTATTACTATTGTACTATCTAAAATTATAGATGCTCCAGCCCACGAACCAGGGACTACATTAACGTCTCCCTGTGATGTAATCAAATCAATATCGCCGCTTCCGGAAATAATATTATCGGCTGTGATCTCGTTAGGCCTACCCCAAGCACCAGAACCATCACCGTCTGATATCCAAGTCTGACCGCTATCACCAACAGATGTTATCCCATACTCAACTTTACTATAAGACAAGATTCCATCCTCTACTAGATCCGTAAGACTCGTATCAATTTTTTGATAAGTACCCTCAAGATCAGGCAAATTTTTTAACTGATCATAATCAGCCGTTCTTGCAAAAGAAGAAGTGTCTGACAAAATAGAATACAAAACCGATGTCATTTGTATTCTTGGAGACAGAGTAACACCATCCACCGTCAAATCTAAATATGCTGTCTCAGGAATAAATTCAAATTCCTCCGTCTTTCCTAAAATTGCGCTCAGTATCCCATTCTGAAGACTTACCATTTGGGTCTCAATCCAGACTGGATCACCTCCCTCCAATGTACTAAATAGTCTAAATTTTATCTCATAGTTCCCATCAGAAATCGGGCTTCCATCTGAACTTGACAGCAGTCCTTGATAAGAAACAAGACGTGGCACCATGGCACCAACAGCATTGGTTTTTAATTTTGAAAACTTTATTGTTTGATTTTTACTTACGAAATGGTTTTGATCACTTTTTTTTTGACCAAAAACAATCGCGAAAAATAAAACAAATAAAAGCGAGTATTTTTTCATAATAATCTCCTTTTGTGCGTTAGCACATCGATTTCTAATTGTTTTAAATATTTAACCATCAGTGTGGAAAGTTTGGTGGTTGTGATGGTTTCTTTGTCTCTTGCTCAGGAACCATGAGGTAGGTTGTTGTAGCAACCAATAGACCAAAGATAAAAGGATGTTTTCCTAAAAGAATAGTAGCCTCACCGCCTCTTCTTTTTAATCTTTTTAATAGTGAGAGCTCCTTAAAAAAGGTTTTATTTGTAAAAACCTTATTAACAGCAGATCTGATTGATGATTCTAAACCATAGATCCCAAAGTTCTCTATCTTAGCAAATGGTGTTTTGATAGCAGCCTCATCGATCCATTCATTAAAATTTTCTGAAGAAAATATCCGCATAGACAATTCACCCTCCTCATTAATGTCCCATGATAGCACATGCGAATTACCATTATATTGTGCATTCATCGCTATGCAAGAGTCTGTTGTGCATTGGTTGTTGTAATTTTTATTACTTGAATTATTTTTTAGGTTCCGGTTTAGATAAATGGGAAACTGATATCCAAGATATTTTATTTGGTCAATAATTAGAGAGTTTATTATTTCAACATTAATCGGTTCTAATTCGTTCTTTATCAACGAACTAAGTAGAAAACTAATTTCCTCTTCAATCTCTTCGGACTCCTCATATGATTGTTCTTCAATATAGTTTGTATCTAAAGCTACAAGACTTGGCTGATCTGCAATCTGCCCAACGTATTCTATATACATGGTATCTTGGTCAAAAAATCCAATGCGATCCTCAACTTTTAAAATAACCTCTAACTTAGTGCCAGGAGAATTATTTGCGAGCGTTATCTCTAAAACTGATTTATAAGTTTTTACGCTTTTTAGAAATTGCTGATCTCTTCCATATGGCTTGGAAGAAAGCTCCAAATCAAATTCATCGGGATCATACCTAACTAGGCCAGGCGCAAACGTCCACTCATATTTTAATTCTGAACCATCAGCTATATAGGAGTTGGAACCATTAAGTCTGACTAAATCAAATGAAACAGCATCAATATCAGGTCCTGCATCAGCTACAGGTCTTGGGGTCATTGTTAGCATGCCACTTTGGGAAAATAACGGACTAAGTTCTAATAAAAAGATAAAATGAAAAATTATAATTAAAATTTTATACATAGGCTTATCCCTGATAATTTTATATTGATGAAGAAACAACAGTTGGAGTTATAAAAATTAAAAGCTCTCGCTGCTCCCTCGTTGTATTCGTATAATTAAATAAATTTTTAATCAAGGGTATATCACCGAGGAATGGGACCTTTGAAACATCTTCGTTGTCTGTATCAAATATTAGACCTCCTATCAACAATGTTTCTCCATTTTTGACCCTCACATTAGTGCTTGTTGATCGTGTGGAAACCATCGGACGCTGTTCAGAACCAACATATCCAATTATCGACTCTACAATCGCATCAATCTTCATTGAAATAACTTTTTGCCTATTTACACGAGGTAAGACATCAAGAGAAACATTAATATTTTGTTCCTCGTATGTGTAAGGATTAGTACCAAAAACACTACCCTTGCCTTGAGGAACTAATACTGGAATTCTGGTCCCAACTACAATATTAGCAAGAGAATTATTCATTGTTGTTACCTGCGGCTCTTGCAATAATTTTGTGTCACCATCATTCGCTAAAAGGTCTAGCATCGCTGATACTACTGGAGCACTAAGAGTAGCAAAATTGAGCGCCTGATCACCTACCAAAAGATCCGCCACATTAAGAACTTTGCTAGAGTCAGCTTTTACATTATCTATAAGGCTCATTGACTCACGAAGATTCCAATTTATACCAATAGTTTCATTATGTTTTAAAGTGGTCTCAATAAATTTTACTGCAATATTTATTTGCTCGCTTTCAATATCAATTGTTCTAATAACACCTTCTATTAGATCAAAATTTGTTGGTAAATCTGTAACCATCAATATATCTTTATCGCCTAGGCCACTATCAGGAGAAGCAGATGAACTAAGTGCTTTCAGTTTTCCTCTTGGAGTTAGAGCCTCTTTAACAGCAGCTGAGACAGTTAGACCGCTTGAATAGTTTAATCTAAAAATTCGAGTTACAAGCTCCCCACTCATGGTTTGGTCAGGGTTTTTTATTGGTTGTACAACGATTACATTATCCTGCATAAACCATTCATAATTATTTACATGGAGTATAGCATCAAGGGCAGTCTCTAATGATACATCATTAAGATTTAACGTTACCTCTCCCTTTAGGTTATCCCCAACGACAAGATTCAGATTATCTTGCGATGTCAACATTCTTACTACATTCATTAACTTTGCACCTTGAAAATTCAAACTTATCCTGGACTCAGGAAGTCTGTTAGATGGGAACATGTATTTAGGAATTGCCTTTTTTTGTTTTGATTTTTCCCAAACTATTTTCAGTTTATAATTTCTGTTTTTCCTCCTTGGTGGATTTTGTACAATTTCATACTTAGGAACACGTGTAAAACTCAATTTAATCTGTAATTGGTCTTCAATCTCTTTTTGATTATTATTTCTAGGAATATTTACTCCATACTGATATAATGGACTTTGGGAACTTTTATTTGTGAAATTTTTTCTGTCCCACTTTACTTTTTTAAATAATAAAGATAGAGAAGGAGGTGCAAATGTTTCTGTAGTGAGATATTCAATGTTTGAATTACTAAACTCCAAAACCAACATATAGGATTCATCCTTTTCTGTTGTATAAATATCCAAAAGTTCGGGTATCTCTTTACCCAACAATAATGAATAAGTAAACATGATTAGGACTAACTTCAAATAATATATTTTATTTCTCATTTATTTGTCCAGTTTAAGGGTTACTCGGTACTTGCCTCGCTTTAAGATTACTCGGTTTGCACTAATTTTTTTTAATGTAAAACCTCTAACACGATCTCCTTCAAGAAAAATATTTTCATTAATTATTGCTTTATATCCATTTTCAAAGCGAGTGATTCCAGTCAATTTGAACCAGCTTTCATAGGTATTACTTCGATTATGAAAAACATCTTTCCCCCAACTCTCTTTCATTATAGAAAGTTCAGGTGGCATTTTTTGATTTTGTTTATTTTTTTCTTTTACTATTATATTTTTTGTTAATGACTGACTATCTGCACTATAGGGACTTGAGTCTTCTATCATCAACTCAATAGAAAACCCTAAAATCACAGCTAATAATAGACCAAACAGGAAAGAACATATTATCATTATCCTTATCATTGGTGATTCTCCGAATATGTATAGTATTTTAATGATGCTATGATCCCTTTGGGATCATCATCATCTAAAGAGAACAAACACTCGCCAATTTCTAGATTTTCACTATTTTTATGAATTTCTTCAAGCAATGCTCCAATTTTCAAAAAGTCCCCTTTCGCTTCGACACTGATAATGTGACGCTCCAGAGGAATAATACTAATTGTTGCTGAGTCATTGTAGAAAGGGAATGTGTCCAAACTATGAACGTCAATATTGTTAATTATTACACCACTCAAATTTGCTTGGTTCTTTAAAAATTTTACTTCATCAGCCAACTCACTACCAGTTATCCCATGAGAAACTATTTTTTTCTTCTTTTTCATAAATAGATGCTGAAAATTTTCAATTTCCCCCCTTATTAGATTCCCCTGACTTAGTTTATAATTTTGCATTTTTATTTGCTTATTGTTATAGTTAATATCTCTTATTATTCCATTTATATCCCAAGAATAAACGAGAACTATAATTACCATAATGGAAAAAAGAATTTGAAATTTTGTTTTATTCTTCATAAGTACCTACAATAACAAATTAATTTTGAAAGAAGATTTCCATTTATTTTCATTTTTAATCGTAGACACTTCTATAGATTTAAATATCTTATCATCTGTTAATTCTTCTTGAAATATTTTCAGATCTTTTTCTGCCTGTTGGATTCCCTTATTAACAAATCCAGATATTGAAACAACTAAATGATTGGTTTTCCCAAATTCAATATCCCCTTTAGCAGGGGTATATACCAGAGATTGTTTTTCAATGTTTCTTTCAACATCCATATTCGTTATTTTGAAATTCTTTGGTATTTTATTACTTAGGTACTTAATAGAGAAAATCGTATTCTCAGATAGTGTTTTATTATCACTAATAAATTTCTGATAAAAGTTGGTATGATCGTCTCTTTCCTTTAGTGAATAAAGATAATTTTTACTTAGCTCTAAAAGCATAATCTCATCATTTTTCTTTGGTAAAACTTGTTTTAAGGGTTCTAGTTTCATTCTCTGAGAAAAAGCAGTTAAAGAAAATAGGAAAATCATTACGACCAGCGAGTTTTGTAAGAACTTATTTACTGGGAAATACCAAAAGTCATTTTTATGTTCTTTTGATAATAGATTAAACTTCTCCTTTGGTGCCATAAGCAAACCAAGGTTTGCCATATAATCTAAATCTATAGAATTTGTCCATGCTTTTCTTTTATAAGACTTCCCCTTATCACCCATGGTTTTATAAATTTCGGTTAAAGACCGGTCATAATCTTTCAAAAGCATTTCTTGTTGAGACTGCTCTTCCCTAAAATGGTGTAGGTCTTCCTCAAGAGTTTCAATCCTTTCACCAAAGTTTTTGGTATGATCTTTTAACTCTGATATGGTTTTTTCCAATTTTTCTAACTCTGCTTTATCCTTATTAATATCATTTTCAAGTGTTCCACAAATTTCCTCCATTCGTTTAATTTTCTTTTGGCTTATTTTATCGGATTCATTCATAACATGTTTTATAGATGACTGCTGCTTCTGCAAACTGGCGACTTCTTCTTCTGCATTTATAATCTCTTGAAATAAACTTTCAGATCTTGCTTTCATTTCTGCAAGATCAATATAACTTTCTAGTTTGTATTTTGATTCACTCAATTCAATCTCAAACTCCTCACTATCATTTTCTTGCTCATATAATGAATACTCTAGCACCTGTTTCATGTCCTCATTAATCTTATTCAAATCTCTCTCAATAATTGCAATATCTGATTTCTTTTTCTTTAATTCAGCTTCCCAATCCGGAAGCTGAATTTCGCTTTCTTGGCGCTCCCGATTCTTCTGGTCAACCAAGGCATATAAGATTTGAATCCGATCCTCAAGCATGATTTTTATCGATGGGTATAAAGTTTTGTACTCTTCAAAAATGTTTAACAATTCTATTTGGCTCAAAGAAATATCAGCGTGAATCCTTTTGTTATTGTTTATAAGATTTGCCGTTTCTAATAAATCCTTTTCAGCTTTTTTTATTTCTTCAGAAAAGTCTTTAAGAACATTTTCACTTGTTCGTTCTTTTTCATCAAGCTGAGACTTTTGTGATGCGATTCTCTTTAAATCTTTTTCATTTTTTGTAAGAAGCTGCTTTAGACTCAAACTATTAAGTTCATCACTCTTTAAGAATTTTCTTATTGAGTCTTTTTGTTTTTGCTTTGATAATGATAATCTGCGCAGGGGACTTTTCTCATCCTGATTCATTTGAAAGAGTATGTTCTCTATTTCAACGGACTCTTGTTCTTTTTCTTTTATTTCTTTAGTCAATTGATTTATTTGACTATGAAATATTGTGTTGTCCTCTTGTAACTCTTTTTCATCCTTTAATTTTTCTGCCAATTGATCTGAGTATTCCTCTAGCTCACGATTTAATTCTAAATCATTTTTATCAGTCAGTTCCTCTAATTGTTGCGTTTTTGAATTTATTTGAGGAAGTTCAATCTTTATCTTGCCTAATGCCTTCCTTAAGACAATTATTTCTTTGTGTATCTGATTTTGATCATTTTTCAGTATTTCAATTTCTTTTTTCACTGCAGAAGTTTGTATTTCATCAGTCTTTAACTGCTCTTCAAGTTTAATTTTTTGCTCTAGTATTTCTTTGTTAGCCTTTAGATTTAGTTTTTCAATTTGTATATTAGTCTGCCCCTTTTCTTGATGAAGCCTTTCTTCTAATGCATTTAATTTTTCCTTCAAATCATCTGAGATTAATAGACTTTCTTTTTCATTTTCTTTTTTTATTTGCGCTATGCTTCCATTAATATCCTTCAACTTTGACTTGACACTTTCTTCGAAAGTTTGATAGTCTGATTTTTTTTCTTTAAAACGATCATCTGCATTGTCAAACTTAATCTGGAGTGTTTTTACGGAAGACTCAGCTTTTTGCAAATTTTTCTTTAATGACACCTGCTTTTTTCGGTTGAATGTTTCTCTTGATTTTAATGGCTTCAATAATCTAACAAGTTCAGTTTTTTGTTTTTTATATTTAATAATAAATGAATTGTATTTTTTGTTATCACTACTAAGAACTTTTTCAATTGCATTGATTTCATCCTGATCTATTTTTATACTTTCTTTTGCCATTGACCTGGCTGATTCCAAGGCGTCCGGCGTATTTTGGAACCTTGATAGCCCCTCTTGCATTATCAATAAATAGCCCTCAGAATTTTTATATTGTATTCTAGATCTGATTGTTTCTATTTCAGATTCTAAAACTTTTTTCTCATCAGCAATCAAATCGTCCTGATCTATTTTTTGTTCTTCTAAATCGTCAAATTGTTTTTGTAATTCTTCAGTCCTCTCTAGCTCTTTAGAAATAAAATTAATTTGCCTCTTTAAATCTCTTATGAGCGGATTTTTTTTCTTTTTCATATCAGAGAGAGCTCTTTTTAATCTGTCTCTTTCTATTATAAGTTTGTTAAGCTTTCGGGAACCATCGGCTGAGACCTTGAAATTTTCCCAGAGGTTTTTTACAGAGTCTTTCTTCTTTTTAAGATCAATTAATTCTTTTTTCAAACTGTTCTTATTGAGATTTGCCTTTTTATCTGAAATTGAAATTATCTGAGACTTTTCTTTTTCATACTTCTTTAGTTCTTTTGAAAGTGATTGATTGAGCTTTTTCTTCTTTTTTTCAATCTCTTTTAACATTTGCTTTTCAGACTTTAAAAAATCTGATTTTTGTTTTTTTCTAATTCTGGTTTGCTCAATTAATTTCTCATGTAATTGCGTTAGATCTATTAGCTTCAAATGAATTTCCTTTGCCTCTTCTCCTCTTGAGGAAAGGTCATTTTTTAATATTTCTTCATTTTTTTGAAAATTCTTTTTGTCTATTAAGAGCTTGCCAATTTTTCCTCTGCCTATCTTAGTAATCTCTGCCATCTTTACTTTTAGTGTTTTTATCTCACTTCTCAAGTTTTTTATTTTTGATTGAACATCAATTAGCTTCTCTTCATTTTTAAAAATTTTATTTTTAAATGATTCTCTTTCTTCATCCAAAGTGTTTTTTTCATTTAATATATTTATTAAAGAATCAACTCTATCAATTGAATGCATAATCATCTTTCTTCCTTCAGCGAGTTCTACCTCTTGATTAGCTAGAGCTTTACTTTCTTTCTCTAAATCAATTAATTCATTACTCAGTTTGAGATGGCTTTTTTTCTTAGACTCTAGCTTTTCTTTTAAAAACTCTCTTCTTTTTAACAATTCTTCACGCTCCCCATTGGTAGCGATTAGTCTGCTTGTACTACTTTTTAAATTTTCAAGATTAATCGGCATTTGAAGCACCCTGTCAAGGACAGTGATTAGTTTTTTCCGAATCTCATAACCATTTTCTCCATCAATATATTTTTCTTTATCTTGATAACTTGATGTGTCAATCATTTTTGAAAAATTCTTTTTTATTCCAGAAAGTCTCTGCTTATTAATAATCATGAGATATCCAGCTTTTTCTAATTTTTTTCTATCAATTTTTTTCAGATCATCAACATCTTTTAATCTTAATAAAAGTGTCTTCGAAATGGAATTACTCAGGTTTGTAACTGTATCAAAAAGATACTCTAAAACAGCTAAATCATCATGCCCATTATCTAGCTGCTGGTTTAAAGTATGTAGCCTCTCTTGTTTCTCAAGTACATCTTCTTGGAGTTCAATCACTTCTCTTTCATATAATTCTTTTTTCTCAGAAAGCTCTATTCTTTTACTCGCTGAATCCTTCAGTTTGGTCGAATAATCTCCTTTTAACTTAAGATCTGCTTCTTTTCTATGTTTTTGGAACCGATCAGTCTCAAATTCAGTTTTTGAAATATGTTTCACTAAATAATCTTTCTCTTTATACATATCCATTAACGCACCACTTATTTCTTCAAGATTATTCATTATAAGTTTCAAATCATTAGTCAAAGTCTCCTGGGTAGCTTCATACTCATCTTTGATTAATTTAAAATCGCTAGCATTCGCAATTAATTTTTTTGTGTTGTCTTTAATTTTTTTCTGTTTTGAATTTTTTTCAATCTCATATCTGGCTAGTCTGTATCTAATACTTTCTTTACTATTTGCAGTTTCAATCGCCTTTTTATGCCCAGTTATTTTTATTTTTAACTCTTCAATATAATTTTTTGATTTAGTTTGCTTTTTTAAAATACTTTTTTCTTTAAATTGAGAAAGAATATTTTTCTTAGAATCTTTACTCTTTTCCATAGAGGCTGTATTAAGACTGTCTAGCTTCTTCACTTTTTTATTCAACGTTCTACTGATTCTATCATCTATGTTTTTTATATGACTCCCTGGACCACCAATAAAAATTTCATCAATAGTTAATAGTTTATGATCTCTATTCTCTCTAATGTTCGAGAGTCTTTTGTTCGACTTTATTATTGACTTTTTTAATTCTTTCCACACCTTATATATAGTGTCTTGAGCTTCAGACCATGAAATAAACTCTAACTGACTAGGGAGATCATCTTCATTCGCAAAACCATAAAGCTCAAGAAAATCTCTAATCTTTTGCTTTTTATCACCATCAAATTCTGCTCCATCCGTTTCAATACCAAAGACCTGATCAACAAAGTGCTCAAGACCGATAGAAAAATCGCATGAGTCAACCAACTGATCATTCTGTAAAACAATAATGTGGGTTTTATAATGTCCGATGTAAATAATAAGAACATGGTCAGAATCTGAAATGGTTTTGTAATACTGGTAAAGGTTATGCAGTATTACAGGTAAAGAGGTATTGTATCTGGGCTGTATACCTGTATTTACAAGAATATCATAGTCTCTAGTTATAAGCTCCTTATTTTTGGAGTAACATATGACAGCACCGTTTTCTTTGTTGTTATTATAATTGAATGCTGAATAGACTCTATTTTTAGATAAGCCATATGATCTATCCATAACCTGATCCAAAAACGGTCTAAAATCCTTAACCTTATTTTTAACATTCATATAGGTCATTTCATAATGATATCCATCGGAGTGAATGGCTAGATATAATTTTTGACGTTGATTAATTTTTATAAATTGATGGTAAACATTATCAATCAATTCAGGCAGGTTTTTAATATTCTGGTTATTTTTATTAAAGGGGAGTTTATATTTTTGAAGCCTTATTATGGTAAAACCTTTATAACCGAGTCTTGCTTGCATGAAAGTAACTATATCACCAGTATGAACAAAAGTCATAGCATTAGTAATTCCATTAAAATGCAATAATG
>CAYFIF010000031.1:0-14991 GCA_964343085.1 uncultured bacterium
CAGCTTTGACCTGCACGGGCAGGTAACCAATAAGATTATTAAAAACATTAATTCCTTTTGTGCTTTTCGTACTGCACCGCACATTGATGTTAAAGAAACGTATTTTCGATCAGCAAAAATTCTTTCAGATGCATTAGTCGGTGGGGAAAAACCGAAGGTTGTGTGGTCAGCCATCCCTCTTCTAGTGTCTGGTGAAATGTCTTCCACTTTTGTTGAGCCTTGTAGAAGCCTATACAAATCACTAGATAATCTTAATAAAAAAAAAGGAATTCTAGATGCTAATCTAATGATTGGATATATATGGGCAGATACTAAACGCGCCACAGCCGCTGCAGTAATTACATGCACTGACAGAAATAGGGGTGCAAAAATCTGTGATCAACTCGCAATGTCTTATTGGGGGAAAAGAAATAATCTTGATTTTGATATGCCTTCCGGGAAAATAAAAGATGCCTTAAAATGGCTGCCAAATTCGTTTTCAATAATCGCAGACAGTGGTGATAATCCGACTGCAGGTGGAATTGGCGATCGAGCAGATATTTTAAAAGTAATTTTAAATGAAAAACTTCAAAAGGTCATTGTTGCAGGAATAGCATCACCAAGAACATATAACAAATTAAAATCGGCTAATAAACTAACTCCATTTAAGATTGGAGGAATGCTCGGTGGTGGAGGACCTACACTTTATCTTGAACCTGAAAAATTATATATAAAAAATGATTGTGCTATAGTAAATATATCGGGGATTACATTAGTAATTACTAAATATAGGAGACCATTTCATTTTCTTAATGATTTTCGAGAATTAAATATAGATATAAATGATTATAAACTTTTGATAGTCAAATCAGGCTATTTATCTCCGGAACTTAAAAAAATAACCAGCAACTCTTTCATGGTTCTATCCCATGGGGCAGTTGACCAAAACATAGCATCTCTTGAAAATAAAAACAGACCCGTGCCCACATTCCCTTTTCAAAAGAATATGTCCTTTGAACCAAACACTAATAGATAATTAAAAAACAAATATATATAGTAGCTTAAAAAAAGTGTTATTTACCCCTTTTTTTAAGATTTAGCAGCACCAATAAATTCGCATGGCTGGAATACGGAGCAAGAACGGTATATGGATTATCTTCGCTTGGAAAATTGGTAAAATATTTTGTGTTACATTGAGCATAATTAGCAACAGCATTAATCGGAAGAGCAGGAGCGTGCTCTATGAATAGATCCTGTAGCTGAAAAATAATTGATTTAATACGATCCGGATCAGAAATCTCTTCAAAAATGCTAAACAAAGAATCAGCGGACGACAAACCAAAACGGTGCCAATTTACATCTGCTATTTCCCCCACAGGCTTTACATTTTCGAAAGACATTAAACCTTTAAACAAACGAAATGGATTTGTACCTCCCATATCACCCCACCCAAAAGACATATCAAACTCTCCTCTTTGGAGCCGGCTAATCCATGTACCAAAATCAAAAGACTGAACCTTAACATCAATTCCTATTTTTTTTAGATTACTGCTTAATATCTGAGCAGAACGAATTTGGTCACTCCATCCCGAAACACAAATAATTTCGAAAGACAAAATTGAACTATCAGAGGAAATACGATAACCCCTATCATTCTTTAAAAATCCCAAGCTATCTAGCAACCTATTTGATAGATCGAGGTTATAAACTACCCAATTTTCTTTTTTTTCTAAATCTGGTGGATGCCAACTTTCATTGTGAGCTGAAAGGCCTGTAACATGTGCTGGTGCCATATAGTTATACATTCCTACTTCAATCATTAGTTCTCTATCTATAGCATAACTTATTGCTTTCCTTATATTTTTATCCCTGAAAAAAGGCTTAGTTGTGTTCAGATAAAGATAAGATGAGTAACCAGTAGGGCTAAACCAATATTTATGATGCTCTGGGTCCTTTTGTACAAACACTCTTTCTATTGAGGGTATAAATATGCCTGTCCAATCTAAATCACCATTTATAAGAGCCAAAGTAGCTGCTTCGTTCCCAGAGTATGCATTAAACACTAATTTTTCAATTATTGGTTTATTCCTGTTCCAGTAGTATGGATTTTTTCCTAATTCAAAAATTTGTTTTTCAAATCTAATAATTTCAGTAAAAGGCCCAGTCCCCACAGGGTTTGGATTAGAAAACTTTACCGGATCATTTACCTCTGACCAAAGATGTTCTGGAACTATAGACCTAGTAACTAAATCATAAAATCCTGGAACATATGCTCGCTTAAATTCAAATTCTACCGTTGTATCATCAACCGCTTCTACATTATCCAAATAACTCCATGAGTCTCGAGTGTCTAATGCCGGATATTTTTTTACTAAGTTGTATGTAAAAGAAACATCTTTCGCTGAAAAAGGCTTTCCATCGGACCATAAAACCCCAGAACGGAGAATGATTTCCAAAATTTTGTTATTTTTGCTCCAACTATATTTAAGCCCCAACCAAGGTATAAAATCCTGACTCAATGAATTATAAATGAATAACGGCTCATAAATACCAGAGGACGTAGCCCATCTAGCAAGACCTGAGGGGCTTAGCGGATTGAAATTTCTAACCCAAGAAGACTGTAGCTCAGCGAGAACAGCTAGTCCATTATGATCTCTATCTGTTGGAGTATTCTTGCAATGAAAAAGAAGGAACGAATAAAAAAAAATAAATGTTGGGGAAAAAACCTTAACAAAAATTGAACTTAACTGATGTAATCTATTTCTCATAAAAACAAAAAACTAATAACTAAACTGCATGAATTTCTTGATAATTACAATCTTGAGATTAGCGAGATAGGTTAGACTCTGAGCATATCAATCTTTTTTATAGAACATATAGGTTTTTATCTCAAAAGGATTTAAGGTAATCGGGTAGTGGTCAACTATATCTACTTTTTCTGATAATTGTTTCCACTCTAAAAGATCACACTCGATAAGACTGCCTTTAAGATATAGCCTGCCACTAGATTTTCTACCATGAGTCTCGATGATTCTCAGGATCAAACATTCTTCTTTTTCAGCTTTTTTAATAACAGATAATTCTATTTGGTCCGCATCAAGAAAAATCTCAGTTTTTATATCACTAGAGACTCTATCAAATAAAATTGGCTTCTGGTTCAAATACTTTGATTCAATTATAACATCTGAACGTATTAAATTATTTTTGTGAGGTAATAGACTATAAATGAACTGATGTTCGCCAATATCTGCATCTGGGTCAGGATTAGAGGGGGATCTTAACAGATTTAGATCTAACATATTATCATACACCATATAGCCATACTTACAATCATTCATAAGCGCAACACCATAATCATGTGTTGATAAGTCTGCATATTTATGGCCTACAACTTCAAACTTTGCCTTATCCCAATTAGTATTTCTGTGAGTATTCCTCTTAACATATCCGTACTGAATATCAAAAGAAGCTCTATCAGTATGTACATTAACCGGGAAATGGACCCGGAGCATCTTGTGACTTTCTTTCCAATCAACTACGGTTTCAAAGTCCAATCTTTTTGTATCTATACCAAGAGAGACAACCTGAGTGATTATTGAATCACCAATAGAATATTTAAACCCCAATTCTTTCAATATTTTACCATCAACAAACCCTGAAAATTCAATGACTTTTGCAATCTCTATTTTTGCATCTCTATAAAAAAAATCAATATCCCATGCGTCCCAATTATTTGGAGTGTCATCATACAATGTAAAAACATTACCCGGTTCTGTCATTATTTCCAGATTGAATTGTTTATCAAAAGCAGATATAATTTGACCCTCAGTATTAAACTCATACTTTACCATTTGATTTTCTAATACATATTGATCAGCGCTCCTTTCTTTTTCTGGTTTAACTTTTTCGCCCCTCCTGAAAGTAGTAAAGGAAAATGGATCAAGTTCTAGATAAGTAAAGTTGCCACGCTTATTGCAATCTACAACTAACCTTTCCCCCTCTTTATCTTCAATTAAATATTCACTAAACCTGTCAGGGATTTGAATAACGCCTTTCCATTTATATGATAAGGGATTAAACAATACAAAAGAATCATCTTTGTTTTTGAAAAGAGAATCACTCGCTTTAGTGATCAGATTATCACATTCAATTTCTATTTCTTTGTAGTCTTTGTGAGTATCTTTATAAACGATGTTTATACTTGAGCCAGGAATTATATCATGGAACTGATTAATCAATAACTTTTTCCAAAGTCGTTCCATAACTTCAGATGGATAATTAATTAAAGGCAAATATGACCAAAGCATTTCTACCAATATAAGCTTATTTTCTAGCTTTCTGTTTTGTTTTTTGACCAATCCTTGGGTAGTCAGAGTACCACGATGGAGCTCTAAATATAGCTCGCCTACCCAAGTCTCTAAATTGTCCTTATTTTTTTCTAACCGATCAAAAAAATTCTTTGCTGTATCAAACCTTACACGAGGACAATTTTCAAGTGAACTCATTCTATTCCCCAGTTCTACATTCTCCGGCTTTGGTCCTCCTCCTCCATCGCCAACACCAAAAAGAGAGATAAATTCATCAAGAAAACCTTTTTCTTTAAAGTTGGTTTGAGCAGGAATTAAAAATTCTGTATCCAGCTCGCTGTTATAGGTGTTTTCGGGCGGGAAATGTGTTAGTATTTCAGTACCATCAATTCCACGCCAATTAAAAGAATGATGCGGGAATTTGTTATACTGACTCCAAGACAATTTTTGGGTTAGAAAATATTTAATTCCAGATTTATTTAATATTTGAGGTAATGCTGCAGAATATCCAAAAACATCAGGCAACCATAGATTGTCTACATCTACTCCAAACTCATCCATATAAAAATTTTTCCCATTCAGAATTTGTCTGACCATTGATTCACCACTGATTAAGTTGCAGTCAGCTTCTACCCACATCCCTCCCTGTAATTCCCACTGACCCTTTTTGACTGCTTTTTTTATACCATTATATATATCAGGATAGTGATCTTTAATAAACTGATAGTGCTGCGGTTGCGATGCTCCAAATATATATTCTGGGTAATTATGAATAATACTAAGTTGAGTTGCGAAAGTGCGGGCACACTTTCGTATAGTCTCTCTTACTGGCCAGAGCCAACCAGTGTCAATATGGGCATGACCAACAGCAGAGACGCTTAGATCAGATGAAGAGGCTGGTTTATCAAGTTCATGAACTAAACACTCTCTGGCTTGATTTACATTTTCACGATTATTAGAAAACGCATCTATGCAGTTATTTAAAGAAAATAATATTCGAGAATATCTTACCGATTTTTTATCTATCCTCCTTAGAATACCCACAAGTATTCTAGCGTCTAGATATAGAGACCAGAGGCCATTATCAAAAACGCCATATCGTATTCTTTCTACTTTTGCATTATACCAACCAAAACGCTTAGGATCTTCTTCCTTTGGATCAGGATCTAAATATACACCAAAGAGTGAGTTTGCCGCTGCTTCAACCCAAATATCAAATTTTTTAATGTTATTACAATTTTTAAATAATGGGACCCTTGTTCTAGCAAAATTTGGATCCCAAATCGAGGCATTAGTTATTCCTTGTATCGCTGATCCGGATTGATCATAAACCAACCCTTCACCAGAAAAATCTAAGTCAGCATATATATCTTTCCCTTCCCAATCACTTGGTATTTCTCCTTCTAAATGGAACCAGGCACTTTCCCACTCTTTGCCCCATTTATGCCCCTCTTTGATAGCTTTATATTTAAGATTTTTTCGATCTTTATATAAAGTGGGATTTTTGGACCACCCGTATTCAGCAGAAAATTGTTTTTGCTCTTTAAAAAATAAAGTTGGTAGTTTGGAGTACCACTTTTCAATTCTTCCAAGTATAATTTTTCTTTCTTTCTTATTCATTTTTTATAATTTAAAAAAATAATCTTTATTCTGCTACCCAGCCATCATCAGCATGATCTCTTTCTTCAGAACGCAATTTTGACATCATTATCTTCAAATCATTAAATCCTCCAATTGCAAACCAAATTATGGTCATACCAGAAACAATAATAAAGATAAACATATAAGATTTCCAAAAATTCATCCAGGCCTCATCACTCACGGGATTATATAAATTGTAGATAGTACCAATTATAAAAATCAGGGTCCAGATCCCAGTCCAAATGTAGTTAATTAAAAAAATTAATTTATCATTCCTGGTAAATTCTTTGCCCATACCCAAAACTTTCCACCCTCTTTCCGGCTCCTTATTAACAACGGTAATTTCCCCCTTTATCTCATACTTACCTCTGTTAAGTAACTTATCCATATTATGCTCAGTTTTCTCACCAATTAAAGAAACAAAAATATAGGACAATGATGATGAGGCCATCCCGATTCCCCAATATTCCTGCCCATTAATATCTCTTAGATAAAGGATAGAGCTTTTAAAAAAAGCAACAGTGGATTTATCATTAAGCCAATCTAATGAAACTTCTTTAACAACTATTCCAACAATCGCGATAATAGCACCAGTAATCATAGCAGTCCAAGCTGCAGCCGTTGTCCCCCTTTTCCAATAGAGACCGCCTATAATTACTGCTCCAGACCCACCAGCAAATATGGCCGCTGTAATTGCAAAAAAAAGTGCGATTTTTTGATTCTGTTGAAATAGAAGGCTAAAAAGAAATATGAAAATAGCTACACCAAAAATTGATAATCTTAAAACCTTTAGATGTGTGTCTTTATCAAAAGGCTCTTTTCTAAAAGGCATTATTACATCTTGGACCAGTATACTACCCCAAGAATGAAGATAAGTATCATGAGTACTAACAAAGGCTGCTAACATTAGAGCAGCAAATGCACCAAACAAACCGATAGGTAAAACCTCTGCTAGAACCAGAGGCGCTCTTAGCTGAGTTTTTAATGTGTCTGTACTTATTTTATCTAGTGACAGATTAACAGAGTCTGATATAGCTTTAAAATCGGGATGATTCATAAATACATAAATAACTACCGGTATAAATAGCATAAACGTTCCCTGAGGCATCATTCTGAAATTAGCTAATACTTCACCCATTTTTGCCTCGTGCGCACTCTTAGCTGAACTATTATAAGCCTGACTCCCTTGCCATCCCATCCAACCATAGAGCAAGCCTATTGTACCAATAAGATAATACCAAAAATTAAAGTCTTCTACGTGTCCAGTTTTAAATGGGTTAATCCTCGATGAGTTTTCATACTTCTCTTCTATTTTTTCCAGCTCTTTTTTTTGCTCTGAGGTAGATAAAGCTCTAAAGGATTTATCTGTTTTTAAATCTACCATCTCTTTTTCTGCTAGCATTGCAGGCGTGTCCCTTAAAGATTCTGAGATTTGTTGCCAAGAAATTGTAAAAAAGAAAAATGATAGTATCGCAATAAAAATTGCGGTCACAAAAAGTCCTTGAAAGAAATCTGCAATAATTACCGCAATCTGACCGCCTTTAAAAACAAAATATAAAGATATACCCAATAGAAAAATCATAACCAAGGGGTAGGATGATATACCCAAAATATTATCAGGGATTCCGCAGTATGTTATAAAAAATCTGGAACCAACTGCGGGGAAGATACCAAAATTAATAATGCCAGCAGTAAATGCTATTATCCCAGTAAATATTCGAAAATTTCTACTATATCTTTTTTCGAAAAATTGAGCTAGTGTAAGACAGCGCGTAGACCTAAATCTGTATTTGACCCATCCAGATACTTGAATCAGTAATAGCACTATCCCCTGACTCAAACCCCACCATGATAATGCAAATCCAGATACATAACCCATTTCTAAGAACATTACAATAGATATTGCGCCTACACCCGCAACGCCACTTGATATGGATAGTATATACCTTCCCCCTGATCTTCCTGCAGACAGAAAGTCGGATACACTCTTCATCAGACCTTTTGTCAAAGAGATTGAATAAAACATTCCGCATAAGACGGAAATAACTATAGCCCAATCAATCCAATGCAAATTCATTCAGCCCAGACCCTTCCATCTTTTCTAATTATAATTTTATTATCTTTATATAAAATACTGGCCTCCCAGCCTGAGGCAGTTATAAAAATCTTTGGATTCCAATCAATATTTTCTAGAGGACTACTAGCTAGCCCTAGTTCCTTAACTGATGAAGCATATTTATTATTTTTTAAGAAATAATTTCCCTGGTAATAGTAGATCTGTCTCAAAGACCATTTAATTTTATCTAGATCACTCTTTTTGAAGTTGATTTTTTCTTTTTGATTATTTTCAGTGAACCAAACAAGACCCCATCTCTCTGGCATATGCATTGAGATTAATCCTTGCGGCGACCAAACCCAGTTAAACTCTGGTTTGTCTTTTTTAACATACCTGCCATTAATAATATCTGTCTCCCAGTGAACTCTACTAAAATTCACTTTCCACATTTCACCATCTTTAGGTTTCGTATTTGAGCGAAAATTTCCTGCCAAAGCTATCCATGGAATAGCAATCTCAACGCTCCAACCTATATCGCTATCACTTGGATCATTAATAGTTCCGTTCACATCTACTTTGGTTATGATACCAGGAATATCCCAGGAATCAAGTGCAACATTAGAACCATCATGATACGGCTTTAAAAGCATTAGATCCCATTCTGTGCCATATGCATTTACCTCAAGCTCATAATAGTTGTGGGTATCTCCATCAGGGTCTAAAAATATTTCAAAATCGTTATCTTTAAAAATAACTGCGTCCCGCTCAGTCAGAGTCGCCCAAACATGGGGGTCCTCCATTTCAGCTCCAAAATAAAAATAATTTTCATCCCAAATCATTTTTACCTTCGTATCGTGGTAAGGCCTAGGCTTCAGCTCTCCCTCTATATCTACAAATGGCTGACTCCACTCAATATTTTTCCATGCCTCATCATTCAATTTTCCATCCAAAACCAAAGGAATATTTGTCTTGTAACATACATATCTTTGCGGTTCATATTTTATTCTATCAATCGGGAATTTGTTTCCGTAAAAACTTTGTGATAGTAACACAGAGAATCCTAGTAAAAAGATAAATAAAATTCTTTGATTCATAAGCTTGATCCTCATTTTATAATGTCAATGTAGAAAAATAAGTCACGCACAGAAACAATCTTCTATTTTTGCACTAACAATAGTTGACATAATCCTGTATCCCTCTTTATTTGGATGTACACCGTCTTCTGAAAACTCTTTTTTCATGCCACCTCTTTTATCCACCATTGATGAGTAGTAATCTATATAAATCAGATCATTATTTTCAGCATAGTCTTGAATTTTTTTATTCAGCCTTAAAATAGTTTTTGGTGGATCTTTAATCCCCAAGTTCCAAGCATATCTAAATACTGGTAAAACTGATGATAAAATAACAGAAATATTATTTATTGTACCAATATCCACCATAGAAAAAATATTGTCTGTTATCATTTTTATAGAAGAGGGCCCTGTATTTCCTGCTATGTCATTTGTACCCCCAAGAATAACGACAGCCTTGGGTAATAAATCCACAACATCAGATTTAAATCTTATAAGCATCTGCGGAGTTGTCTGACCACTAATCCCGCGATTTATAAAATTGTTTTTTTTGAAAAAATCAGGATAAAAATTCGACCACCCCTCTGTAATTGAATCTCCCATGAAAACAATCCGATTTTCATTCGGCTCGGGTTTCCTGAGAATTTTATTTTTATCGTGATAGTATGCTAGACCCGGCCAATCGAGACCATCTTCATCTAATTTTTGATTATTCTTCTTCATTTAATATGCCTACTTAACCATTCCAACTCAATTATAAATCCTATTTAAAACCTAATACTATTTATCTACTAAGTCACCAAAACTTCTTAACAAAAATTTTAAATCCGGTGTATCTTTTTTTAATTTTTTCTTTGGTATAAATTCTATTTCTCTTACTTCATCTGGGTTCATATCAAAGAAATTATCACTAAAAACTCCGATCATATTACTACAATGGATATGCATCCTGAATATAAAGGACTTAGCCCTGATTTTTATTAAATGTTTCCCGATTTTTGATGTATAATCGAATTCAAATTTCGACTCTGGAAGTTTTAAATCTTTTGGTCTATTAAAGTAATAATTATCCTTCGCTACTACCTCTTTCCCCCTAAATATTTCACAAGACAAAAATATTTTTTTCTTATCGTTTTTTCCGATCAAATCTTTTTTGTCTAAATTAAAAATAGCTTTTGAATAGATAGGCTTTACCTTAACACTCTTGATGAACTCTTTTAATATTGAACCATCAAAACCACGTAGCCTTAGCCTGACATCTAATCCATAGGACTTGTTTCGATCATTTATAAGGTAGACAATAACCTTATTGTCTTGCTCTAGAACAGATGTTATTGCATAATTAAAAAATGATCTTGCCTTGTAGTGAACTGCTTTCCAATTTCCAAAATAATCGATGCTTGACCAAGAGGCCACTGGCCAACAATCGTTAAGCTGCCAATAAAGCGTGCCCATACAATATGGCATATTCCTTCTGTGGGTTTCAACTGCATGTTTTATTGCATCTGATTGTATAAACTGACTCAGCATAACCAAGGACTCAAAATCTTTTGGTTTCGGATAGTACTTTTCAATATACATTATAACATTCTTATTACCCAGTGAAGCTTTCTGATGCGACCTAATTACCTCTGAATCTTGGTCCCAATCTTTTCTATTCGCAAACGCTTCAATCGTTTTCAAATCAGGAAAAGATTGCATCCCATACTCGGACATAAACCGACCCGTATTATTATTAAATTCTTCAAAATCATCTCCACCATGCCAGACACCCCAATAATGATTATCGCCAGAACCATACTTCTGCCCTACCTCTGGCAAATCAAGTGTGTGCCCAGGAGAAGTGGGCCAGTATAGCCTTGATGGATCCAGTTCCTTGCAGGACTTTGAAATCAATTTGTGAAAAAGGTTATTGTAATCCTCCTTGTAAACAGATTCAGGCAGTTGATCCTTCCAGCCCCAGTCAAACCAGGCCCACGCTATCTCATTATTCCCACACCAAAGAAGTATAGACGGATGATGCTTGAGTCTATTAATCTGGAATACAATCTCCTTCTTTGTATTTTTTAAGAATGCATCATCTCCTGGATACATTGAACAGGCAAACATAAAATCCTGCCAAACGAGTATTCCCATTTCATCGCAGAGGTCATAAAAGCTATCGGACTCATATATACCACCTCCCCAAACACGCAGGGTATTCATATTAGCTCTCAGAGCACTTTTCAGCAAACTTCTGTAATCTTTTTTTGTAACGCGGGGACTAAATGAATCAGCGGGTATCCAATTTGCTCCTTTACAGAAGACATAATTATCGTTTACAACAGCTGTAAAACTTTGCCCCATTTTATCATCTTTTCTTTCTATCAAAATTTTTCTAAGCCCAATTCGTTTTGATAGTTTATCATTGTAGCCACCAAACTGAATCTCTATATGAAAATTGTATAGGTGCTGTTTGCCATAGCCAACCGGATTCCAAAGCCTAGGGTTTAAAATATCAAACTGAAATTTTATACGATTTTTCCCCTTTGATAATTCTATTTTTTCTTGCTTATGAAAAGATATCTCTGATTCGTGGATAGTTAAAAATCCGTTCTGATTTTTGTCTGAGATTAAATGTGCCTCGAGTTCGAGTTTTGCAATCTTTTTATTTACCTCCAACTGGTTAATAAATAGATTATCTAAATCCCACAGGTCCCATCCAATTAGTTCAACATGTTTCCAAATGCCTGAGGTTACCAGACAGGGCCCCCAATCCCATCCGTAGTGATATGGCGCTTTCCTAGTATAGGGACTGACTCCTCCTGTCTTATCATTGTCAGCTGGAAGATGGTAATCATATTTTTCCATATCAGGCAGCACTTCTTTTATGGGAGAACGGAACCTTAGCACTAATTCATTTTCACCTTGAAGCAAAATCTTCGAAACATCTTTTTCCCATTTACAAAACATATTATCTGCTTCAATTATCTTTTCTCCATTTAGAAATACTGTCGCATATGTATCTAGACCATGGAAACATAGCCGCTTGTGTGTATTTAAAAACAAATCCTTTTTCGGAATAAAAACCATCCTATAGTCCCAATCTTTTTCTCCTACCCACTGAACCTTATTCTCATTTAATTCTATGAAAGGATCCGGGATTAATTTGTGATTCAAAAGATCAAGGTGGATACATCCAGGGACAGTAGCATTTAACCATTTTGAATCTGCACTTGATTGAAACGTCCACCCATAGTTTAAGGATTGAGTAATCTTACTAATTTTCATTAAAAGCCTGATTTATTTTACTAAGGGCTATATTAAAGTCTACGATTTAAATTTATTGACCATCACTAAAAAAGTCGCTAAAATACCCATGTGTTAATTTATATACACCTAGTAAAGTTTTAATATTTTTCTATTAAAACTCAAATAAAATACTAACAATAACAAAACCAAGGAGATAATATATGCTAAGATCGTTAACGATAGTTTTAGCTATTGCTTTTGTGGTACCTCTTAGTGCGGACGGTCATGACACTTTGCTTGTGGCATGGGAAGCTACGCCAGGTCACCTAGAGAGCACTATTGGTGCAGACACGACTGCTACAGGAGAGCAGGCTCATGATGTGTACCTATTAGAAGCTGGGAAAACCTACCTTATGCTGACTGAGATGAATCTTAATCACGACTTAAATATCACAGGTCAGGTTCCAGCAGCTGGGCAGTATCCTGCTACAATACAGCCAATGCCAGGCTCTGATGGAGCATTAGGTTTCACAAACTGGCCTAACGGAAACTTCCAGCTTTACGGTGCTGCGGAGCTAACACTGAGGAACCTACTTTTTAATGGTACAGCCGTTGATCAGTCAGCTGTGTTAGCAAGCTTATGTAATTCCAGAGGAGAATTCAACAAAGTTGTCATAGACCATGTAGTTATTTCTAACTACGATCTATGGGTACACTCTTCATTAGGTCAAAGAGCTGATTTCCATATGACTAACTCAGTTGCAAAAGCCTTTACAGGCTATCCAAATGGCCAATTCTTTGGCGGTTTAGTTTGGGGTGGTGGCTCTTGGATGGGAACATACGATACCTTAATAATGGAAAATAACACCTTTAACCATATTCAAGGTGAGGCCATTGTTATATACTCAGATGTTGACCACGGACGTATCGACCATAATACCTTTGCTAATGTAGTTATGGGCGCTATTTGGTACCGAGGCCAAAATAATCTCTGGGTCAGAAACAATCTTTTCTACAACACTAAGTCTCACATGCAGTCAACATATGACATCAGTGGCTGGGGCGTTTGGCATCCTGGAGGGCAAGGACAAATGAGTGTTATGCCTGACCATACAAAAGAGGATACCACTGTCTACAATCCAGATGGTCAAGTTTGGAACCATATGAACCGTAACATTAAATACTACAACAATGTTTGGTGGCACAGTTCAGAGCTTACAACAGCTATGACTACAACCGAGCCTTGGGCATGGGAAGTTATCACTACTGAGATAGACACAACTGTTACTCCTCCAGACACAACAACGACTACATCGATGCAGGGTGATACGATGCTAGCTCTTGAGCTGCAAAGCAAATGGTATGGTGACTCTACCGCGGTGACTCTAGCACAGAATCGTGGCGTTATGGAGATGAATAACTGGAATGTAGACCCCGGTATTAATCTTGATCCAGGCTATATCACTCGCCAGCTAGAGCGCACAATGGACTTTAGAGATAACTTAGCAAGTGATACTGCTCCTTTTGATACAAGATTCTGGCAGTATGAACATGACAATGATTATGTAAATGTTGAGTGGCCTATGCACATTGATATGAGCTATGATCCAAACTCAGCTGCTGCTACTGCTAGCACGACTGGTGGACCTGTTGGTGATCCAAAGTGGATGACACCAGGGGCTTATTGGATTTTAGGGACTCATGATGATGATATTAATACTTCTGCACTTCCAAATAAGTTTTCACTTAAGCAGAATTATCCAAATCCATTCAACCCATCAACAGATATCTCATTTACCCTTGATAAGAAAGCTGATGTTTCACTAACAGTGTACAACATGCTTGGTCAGAAAGTGAGAACTCTAGTTAGTGGTACTAAAAATGCTGGAACACATACATTCAAGTGGGATGGCCGTGATAACAGTGATAAAGCTGTTTCCGCTGGTGTTTATATGTATTCACTATCAGATGGATCAAATACTATCACAAAGAAAATGGCATTGATGAAGTAATCTTTTGAGATTCATTTTCTAGTTCTTTTAAAGGGGACATTTAGTTTTACTAAATGTCCCCTTTTTACATTTTAAAAAAAATATTAACTTGAAAAACAGAAAAACCTTTTTATAAATAAGTTGATTAAACCAATTCATAAAATTTTAATAGTATTTTATCTCATTATCATAAGCTGTACTAAGGAAACAAAACAAAAATCCAATAATGATTCTGAGCTAAAAACAAATAAATCTTCTATTTCATTGACTAACAATCCAGACAGTGGGTTTAAACTTTCTAAAATTAAAAGTGTCTGCGACTGCTACTCTTATTCCATGGATATTTTTAATGAGGCCATATCGATAAGAAATTCTTATGAAAACTTCAACACTTTCAGCAAAAACCAAGAATCTGTAAAAACAGTAAAACAATTAACAAAAAATTGGAGAAAAATTAGAGGACACTGCCTTAAAACCTATGAACGTGAGATGTTTACCCCAAATAATTGTAAACACCCATCTGACAGTGTTGAAAAAATAAAAGAAAAATTTTATTCCCTGGGATTCAGTCCCTCATACTAATTAAAAAGAGACATAATTATGAGAGTAAAAATATCAACCATAATATCAACCCTATTATTTTCTATTATTTACAGCCAGAACCTTAGCATCACTGGTTATGTAAAGGGTGCAAAAAATGGTAATATTCTTGT
>CAYFIF010000032.1:0-14835 GCA_964343085.1 uncultured bacterium
CCAATACGGGTTTAAAATTTTTGATATGCCCTCATACAAAAGATGCCAACCAATGAGGACTCTTAGAGCGACTATACCATACAATTGTGAATTGTTTAAAGTTGTATTATATGGAGGTTTTTTGTTTAAGCCCATCATCAATAAGCTTCTACCTCTAACAACTCTACATCAAAAATAAGATTAGTGTGTGGCGGAATTACATTGCCTGCTCCCTTCTCACCATAGGCTAATTCAGAAGGAATAAATAGTTTTCTCTTTCCCCCTACTCTCATTCCAATTAAACCTTCGTCCCATCCCTTTATAACTGAACCCGTTCCCAGGGTAAAGGAAAAGGGGGCTCTACCACTATTGATCGATGAATCAAAAATTTCTCCATCCTCAAAATACCCAGTATAATGAACGGTTACCTTACTGTATCCCCTTGCCTCTTCTCCTTGTCCTAATAATTCTTCCTCTATCTTAAGCTTGTTCCCCATTTTTCATTAATTACCTTTTGTTTAATAATATTTACTTCAATATCAAAAAGAACCAATCCAATTTTATTTACTTTTAAGTAAGATTCCTAATTAGAGATTCAAAAAATCGTAAATTTAATGAGGCATGAATACTTCACACACACTTTTCAACAATAATTTACCACCACTTGCAGAAAGAGTCAGACCAAAAACAATAAAAGAATTTTATGGACAAAATCATCTGACAAAAGATAAGAAAATTATTAATCAAATTTTAAAATCAGGGGAAAGTTTTTCATTTATCTTTTGGGGACCACCAGGCACAGGTAAAACAACGCTCGCAAAAATAATTTCAAATAATATAGATTCTGCGTTCTACGAACTATCAGCAATATCCAGCGGAGTTCGACAAATTAGAGAGATTATTAATAAAGCAAAAATCAATCTCGAAATAGGTAAGAGGAGTATTATTTTTATAGATGAGATACACCGATTTTCAAAAAATCAGCAAGATTCTTTGCTACACTCAGTAGAAAACGGAATAATTACTCTAATTGGTGCAACAACTGAAAATCCCTCTTTTGAGATAACTCCACCCTTATTATCTCGCTGCAGAGTTATTACTCTTAAGGTCCTCGATTTTGGTTCACTGGAAAAAATATTGAACAGAGCTATTGATTCAGACATTATTTTAACAAAAAAGAAAATAATAATTAAAAAAAAAGAATCAACTTTTTTAATAGAGTCTTGTGGTGGGGATGCACGAAAAATGCTTAATATTTTTGATATCGCAGTAAATCTGATGGGATTAAAAAAAGTAATTACAAAAAAAATTCTTCTTGAAGCAACTCAATCAAAGGTTTCTTTTTATGATAAAAAAGGTGATTACCACTATGATACCATAAGTGCTTTTATTAAATCCGTAAGAGGCTCTGATCCTGATGCCGCAATTTACTGGCTAGCAGTTATGATTGAAGGAGGCGAAAAACCAGAGTTTATTGCTAGAAGGTTGATTATACTATCAACAGAAGACATAGGCAATGCTGATCCTCAAGCACTAGTTATGGCAACCGCTGGCTTCCAAGCTGTCCATTTAATTGGATTACCTGAAGCTGCCCTAATTTTATCTCAGATAACTATCTACTTATCTTGCGCGCCAAAATCTAATTCTAGTCTTAAGGCAATAAAAAATGCTAGGGAAGTAGTAAAAAAGATGGGAACACATAACGTACCACTGCATTTACGTAATAAAACAACTGAATTAAATGAAAAGATGGGATACGGAATCGAATATTCATACCCTCACAATCATAAGAATCACTTTATCAAACAAAATTATTTTCCTAAAGAAAAAATAAATAGATTGTATTACCCTACAAATCAAGGTTATGAAGCATGGATCAAAAAGCGACTATCTATTCTATGGGGGAAAAGGTTCGATAATAATTAATTTTCTTATGAAGCTTTTTTTTCTCATAGTTATTTTTTCATCCATCTTATTTTGTGATGATAGGCTCTACCTTGAAAAAGCGGATATTATGAAAAATAGAACTGTGAATGATGAATCCATACAATATATTTCCGGTAATGTAATTTTTTCTAAAGGATCCCTAACCATGAAATGTCAAAATGGGACACACAATCAAAACTCTGGCATTGCAACTTTGGTTGATAGTGTATCTTCAATTCAAAATAATAGGCATCTAACATGTGATACTCTTATCTTTTTCTCAAAAGAAGATAAAATAATCACCTATGGAAATCCACATTTGTGGGATCAAAACTATGAACTTTTTGCAGATACAATTATCGTATACACCAAAAATGATAGCGGCATAGCCTTAGGCTCAGTGATACTAGAACAAAAGGGCCAGACAATAAAATCAGATCGTTTGGAATATAAAAAAAGTAACATTGATACAACTATTTCTTATTCAGCAATAGGGAACGTTTCTATAATAGACTCATCACGCCTAGCAGTTTGTGGTAGAGCAAATTATAACCGTTCTAAGGAAATAACATCATTGGAATTAAATCCAAAAATCAGTGAAGGTAAACAAATTATTTCCGGAGAAAAAATCATACTCTCTTATGAAAATGAGATCTTAAAAAATTTACTAATCCCAGATCAGGCACATGTCCAAACGGTATCCCTGGGATTCCAAAAAAGAATAGTTGACTCAACGAGTTTTCTAGATTCAGCCGAATTTTTTGATGACCTTTCGGGGGCTTTTTTATCAGGCTTCTTTGAAAACGGAGAGCTTGACTCAATGCGGCTAGAAGGAATGTCTACGACACTATATCATATTTTTGAAGATTCTGTTTATCAGGGAAATAACAAAACCTCAGGAGATACAATTATCATAAACTTTAAAAATAAAGAAACAAATAGTATCAAAGTAATTGGCGGCGCAGAAGGAACCTTTTCTCCAGATACTCTTGGCTCTACATTAAAGGAACCAATTGTATACTCTGCAAATAGAATCAATTACCGATTACCTGAAAAAGAAACCGATCTAGAGGGATATGCAAAAATTAAACACGATGGCACAGATTTAGAATCAGGTTACATAAATGTTGACTGGGAAACAGACATCCTAAATGCGCTTCCTAAGCCTGATTCACCTGACCTCTTTGAACCAATTAACCCAATAATTATTGAGAGAGGTAAAGATCCCATGTCAGGGACAAAAATGACATATAATCTTAAAACAAAAAAAGGTAGAGTCGTTAAGGGAGGAACCAAAGCAGATGATGGATATTACACTGGAAGTGAAATTCGAAATGAAACAAAAAAAACTGTTTTTATTAAAAACTCTACATATACCACTTGTGAATTGGATACACCCCACTTTCATTTCGAATCAACAAAAATGAAAATTGTTCAAAATGATGTGGTGATTGCGCGACCTATAATTTTACACTTAGCCCAAATTCCTATAATTGGAGTCCCATTTGGAATTTTTCCTCATCGAGGAGGACAACGTCACTCTGGATGGATAATGCCTACCTATGGAGAGTCAAAATCAAGAGGACAATATTTAGATGGCCTTGGTTTCTATTGGGCTCCAAGTCAATTCTGGGACTCTAAAATAACAACTAGTTTTGGTGATAGACAGGGTCTTTTATTCCGCATGAATAATAGGTATCATTTACGATACAAGTTCAGCGGGAGTTTATATTTACGGAGCCAGCAATTTTTGGTCAACTCAAAAAATATAAGCGACCTCTCCAATTCCAGAAAAGCAGCACTTAATATTAGATGGGCCCATAAACAAAATATGAGAAATAGCCAATCACTAAATGCTAATGTCACTTACTCAAGTAGTGGTGATTACAATAAAAAATATGGGATAACCCAATCAGAACGTATGAACCAAAAAGCGATTTCTAATCTATCATATTCAAAACGATGGCCAAAATCGAAAAACTCAATAAGCACAAACCTTTACTCAAACCAAGATCTTTTGATAAATGAAAAAATTGACACAGCGTCTTCTTATTACATAAAACCAACGCGATCTGGATCTCAATTAAATATCATTAATAAAACTCTACCAAATTTTTCTTTTAGACATGGTCAGAGCAACCTTTTCCCAACTACAGCAAAAACCAAAAATTGGTACAATAATATTAACTGGAACTATGGTCTAACTTTTACAAATAAAGATAGGGATTTTTATGAATCAGAAAAAATTACTGTTGATGATACCACCTCTTTTTACCAGTGGAAAGAAAATAAAATTAATGAACAAAACTCTGTCTGGTCACATTCAAGTTCAATTAATGCTCCTCAAAAACTATTCAAATATATATCGATTAATCCAAGCTTAAGCATTAGATCTGTTTGGGTAGATAAATATTTTAACGGTATCTGGAATGATACAACATTCTCATTTTCAAAAAAACAAATAGAAGGCTTTAAGGCTCGAACCACAGGCTCCTTTTCTATCAATGCAAATACAAAATTATATGGTATCCTACCCGTGCCCATCGGGCCCTTAAAGGTAATCCGACATACAGCCTCTCCTTCCATAGGCTACTCATATACCCCTGATTTTTCAAAACCTGTTTTTAATCAAGATCTGGGATATTTTGAAATCAAAAAAGATTCACTTGGCAATAGAATTCTTTTTGATAAATTTTCTGGAACCCTAGCTGGTAGCACCCCTAAATCAGAAAATAAATCTATGAACTTTTCGTTAAATAATATTTTCCAAGCTAAAGTCTTAAAAAATGAAGAAGAAAAAAAAATTGACCTATTAACATGGAGATTGAGTACCAGCTATAATTTTGCCGCTGATTCTATGAATCTATCAAATCTTAGGTCTTCTATAAGATCAAAAATAGCTGGGAAATTGAATCTAGATATTTCCATGACTCATGATTTTTACAAATATGTTCAGGGTGCTGGGCGTATTTCAGACTATAATAAAAACGACAAAGGTTTAATAGTTCCAAGATTGACAAGTGCTCGCTTTTCTACTGGCTTTCGTTTTTCAGGAAAAAGATGGACGAATGAAACAATAAATGAGACAGATGTAGATTCAACTGAAGAAGATAATGACCTATTAAACCCTGGACTAAATGATAGATCTACACTAACAAATAATAGTGTTAAAAAAGGTAATCTCTGGAATACAAATGTAAGCCTTAGTTATACTATATCAGCATATAATCCTGAAAAAATAAATAAAACATTTTGGATAAATACCACCTCTGCTTTTCAGGTTACAAAAAATTGGAAGGTTTCTTACAGAGCACGCTTTAACATGATAGAGAGAGACCTTGTTAACCACTCTTTTTCTATTTATAGAGATCTTCATTGTTGGGAACTTTCACTTAACTGGACCCCTGGTGGGATGGGACAAGGAATTAATCTTAGAATTAATGTAAAATCACCTACTCTTAGAGACTTAAAATACGAGAAAAAAGGTGGGCTATATTCAAGGTCACCTTTTTAAAGACCATTAAATAATTTTGATTAGGCTTTTTTATTATCTATAGTTTTTTAAATGATTTGTCCAAAATGTCACGCTGAATACCCAGATAGTTTAATTTTCTGCGAAGATTGCCATGTGGATCTAATTGATGCTTGTAATTTAGATTTACCAGTTACAAAAATGGCTTGGTCACAGCTAGAACCCTTTAATAATGAAATATTTGCAAATATGGGGACTGAGATACTTGATAATGAAAGGATACCCTATTATGTAAAAAAAGATTGGCTATCATCTGCATTAGGCATTAAAGGTACTGGTCTCCCTAGCCAACTGATTCGTATTTTCATCCCCGAAACAGAAGTGTCTAGAGCAACCAAACTACTTAAAACAATTAGAGGAGAAAAAACCAATTAAATATAAAACAATCAAGGGCACCCATGACATTCTTCCAAATAAAATTGAAAACTGGCAATTATTAGAAAAAAAAATACATTCAGTTTGCAATTTATTTTCTTTTAAGGAAATTCGTACTCCAATAATTGAAGAATCAAAATTATTTTCTCGGAGCGTTGGAGAAAACTCTGATATTGTATCAAAAGAAATGTATACCTGGGAAGATATAGATGGTAAAAGTATTACGCTCCGTCCCGAATATACAGCGCCAGTAGTTCGATCATTTATACAACACAATCTAGGGGCAAACTCTGCCACACAAAGATTTTATTATTTAGGTTCATTATTTAGAAGAGAGCGACCTCAAAAAGGTCGCCAAAGGCAGTTCAATCAATTTGGGATTGAGGCTTTTGGCTCTCATCACCCGGAGCAAGACGTCGAAGTAATTTCAGTTGGATGGAAAATTCTTGAAGAACTTGGCCTTAATAAAGGCCTATCATTAAAAATAAACAGTCTTGGATCTAAAGATTGTAGAGAATTGTATAGAGATTCACTAAAAAAATTTATCCGCCCTAATCTTGAACACTTTTCAATTACAAGTCAAAATAGATTTAAAACTAATCCACTAAGAATTCTTGATTCAAAATCAGAATCAGATAAAAATCTTTTAAAACATGGCCCTCAAGTTTCTGATTATTACTCAAAAGAAGATCAAATACATTTTGATGAAATACAAAAATATTTAAAAGAACTAAAAATACCCTTTCTAATAGATAATCATTTGGTTAGGGGATTGGATTATTATACTAGAACGACATTCGAAATAACTTCAGATGCATTGGGGGCACAAGATGCTATTTTGGGAGGCGGTAGATATGATCATCTAGTAGAAAACCTTGGTGGTAAACCCACTCCGGCAGTAGGCTTTGCCGCTGGCATTGAACGGGTACTACTATCAATAGAAAGTCAAGGGATTAATAATAATAAAAAAAATATTGATGTTTATTTCGCCTGTATAGATAGTTTAGGACTGTCAGTCTCACTTTCACTATCAAATAAACTTAGAGATTTAGGAATCTCTGTTTTAATGGATACTCTAAGGCGCAGTATAAAAGCACAACTTAGAGAGGCAAACAAATCTGGTGCAAAATATGCTATTATAGTTGGAGAGGCTGAAATTAAAAACAATGAGGCTATAGTTAAAGATTTGCAAAATGGAACTCAAATGAAAGTGCCTCAATCAAAGTTAATAAATAAATTAAGCGGTTTAATTTGACATAATAATTATCTTTAAATATTATATAATACAATTTATAGCTATAGAAAGAGAGACTTACCTTGAGCCAAAGACCATTATTAGTTGTTGAATCTCCATCAAAAGCACGAACTATCGAGCAATATCTCGGTGGAGATTTTGAAGTAATCGCCAGCGTTGGACATATCAAAGATCTTCCATCAAATGAGCTAGGTATTGATATAGAAAATAATTTTAAAATAGATCTTCACCCTCTTTCTGATCGAAAAAAATTTATTGATGAAATTAAATCCAAATCTCAAAAAGCTCCACGTGTTCTAATAGCCACTGATCCAGATAGAGAAGGAGAAGCAATTGCCGCTCATATTGCTAGTGAGGTTCCGTCCGAGAAGACTGAAAGAGTTGAATTTACCGAGATAACCAAAGCAGGTATAAGTGATGCTATGAAGAACATAAGGCAAATTGATAAAAACCTAGTAGATGCACAAACTGCTCGAAGAATTATTGATCGTCTAGTAGGATATAAAGTTTCTCCTGTTTTATGGGCTACTCTAAAAAAAAATATGAATTTTGTTTCCGGTTCTCTTTCTGCCGGAAGGGTCCAATCAGCCGCCGTAAAACTTTTAATTGATAGAGAGCGCTTAAGAGCGCGTTTCCAAAGTACTACATATTTTGATATTCTGGCAAAACTGGAAGATAAAAAAGAAAAAATAAGTTTTGATGCATTATTAATCAGTTATAATGGAAAAACTGTTGCCTCAAGTAAAAGTTTTGAATCTGAAACCGGGAAAATAAAATCTTCTGATGTGCTTCTTCTTGATGAACCTCAGGTTTCAAAGATATTTGAAAATATAGATGATAATAATTGGAGTGTAGTGAGTGTTGAAGAAAAACCTAGAGCTTCTAATCCAAAGCCACCCTTCACAACCAGTACTCTACAACAGGAAGCAGCACGGAAGCTACGAATGTCAGCAAGACAAACAATGAGAAACGCCCAAATACTTTATGAAAATGGTTTTATAACTTATATGAGAACAGACTCTACTCACCTATCAGAAGAAGCAATTGGAGGATCAAGAAAAATTATTGGCAATCTATATGGTGAAAAATATTTACCAAATAATCCGAATATATATGAAAATAAAGTACGAAATGCACAAGAAGCGCATGAAGCGATTAGGCCCGCTCACCGTGAATTCCGGACGATAGATGAAGTACAATCTATTTTAGGTGAAGATTGTGCAAAATTGTATGATCTAATTTGGAAAAGAACAATCGCTAGTCAAATGCCCCCGGCAAAATTAAAACAAACAACAATTAATATTAAAAACAATGCTGCTAGATTTAGGGCGAATGGTCAAGTGATTATATTCCCAGGATATATGAAAATTTATGTAGAAGGGCAGGATAATCCTGACGCAGAACTGACAAATAATGAGAAAATTTTACCTGTTCTTAAAAAAGATGATCATGTCTTATGCAAAGAAAGAAAAAAACAAAGTCATACGACCAAACCTCCTGCCCGTTTTACTGAAGCTTCTCTTGTAAAAGCATTGGAAGGTAATGGAATAGGTCGACCTTCTACTTTTGCTTCTATTATGGATACTATTGTTAAACGTGGTTATGTAGACAGAAAAAATTCACGATTGATTCCTACTTACCTTGGACTAGCAGTTACTCAACTCCTTGAAAATCATTTTTCAAACCTAGTTAATAAAGAGTTTACCGCAAAAATGGAAGATGGTCTAGATGAAATTTCTCGAGGAGAAAGAAAGAGTCTTCCATTCATTAATAATTTTTATTTTGGGGGTGAAGAAAATATTTTTGTTGGACTAGAAAAAATGCTTGAAGAAAAAATTGATATACCCCTAGCATGCACAATCGAAATACCAGAATCTATTCAGGGTTCTACTGAAGCAAGAATTGGAAGATATGGACCATTTTTGAGGAGAGGAGAGATCACAAGATCGATCCCTGACCTAATATATCTAGGTGACCTAAATCTAGAAAATATAGAACAAATTTTTAAAGAGGAACTCCCCGAAGATAAATCACTTGGAAAAGACCCCAAGACAAATAGCGATATTTGGATTAAAAAAGGACCATATGGGAATTATGTCCAATTAGGCGATACTAAAACAAGAAAATCAATACCTAAAGGAACTCCAATAAATGATATTAATCTAGAGCTTGCATTAAAATTATTTGCACTCCCGCGTACTATCGGCAAACATCCTGAAACTAATGAAATTATTACTGCAGATTATGGGCGATATGGGCCCTATATAAAATGTGGAAAACAAAATGCAAGTCTAAGAGGAAAAGAAACGCCTTTAGATATTACTTTAGATAAAGCGATTGAGTTTTTAATAAATAAAAATAAAAAAAGCTCTGAAATCCGTTCACTAGGAATTGATCCAGAAACAAAAAACACTATAGTATTAAAGGATGGAAGATATGGACCCTATATTTCGGATGGGAAAATAAATGCATCACTTGGACAAGCATACACTACTGATACAATTACACTTGAAACTGCGATTGAATTAATAAAGACAAAAAAATCTGCACCGAAGCGTAAGAGAAAACGAAAAAAGAAAAAATGAAAATTTTCTTTTTTATATTATTCGTAAGTGAAATTTTGTACGGCAATTTAAAACTTGAAAAAGAAATAAAACAGAAACTTATATCACCCTGCTGTTGGGCCGGAACAATATATGACTTAGATCATAATCCCGAAATGGAAGAAGAAATAAAAAATTTTATTTCTCAAGGAAAAGATAAGAATTTTATTTTAGATTATTATGTATCAATATATGGAGAGCGAGTGCTAGCCGTTCCTAAAGCAACTGGGTTTAACTTATTTGTCTGGATTGCTCCAATATTTTTTGCATTAGTAGGAATGACATTCTTTGTAAAATATTTATCGCCAAATTCAAAACAAAAAAATACTGTGCTTCTAAAAACTAAAAAAGTTCTTCCATATAATGACCAGATTGAAAAAGAACTGCAGCAAATGGATTAAACCCATTGAATTAAAAATATTATGGATAAAACAATAGAAAAAATTGTATCTCTTTGCAAGAGGAGAGGATTTATTTTTCAAAGTTCGGAAATCTATGGCGGCTTCTCCGCTGTTTATGATTATGGTCCACTTGGAGTAGAATTAAAAAATAATTTGTCACAGTTATGGTGGAAAGAAATGACCCAGAACCATGAAAATATTGTAGGTCTTGATAGTGGCATTTTGATGCATCCAAGAATTTGGGAAGCATCCGGACATGTTGGTGCATTTAATGATCCCCTTGTCGACTGCAAACATTGTAAATCTCGTTATCGTGCGGATGAAATGGTAGAAAACATTACCTCTCAAGATTGGTCTAAAATCAAATGTCCATCGTGTGGAACGACTGGGAACCTAACCGAACCAAGGCAATTTAATTTAATGTTTAAAACACATGTAGGCCCAGTAGAAGAGACAGGTACTGAAGCTTTCCTCAGACCAGAAACAGCCCAAGGTATTTATGTAAATTATCAGCTAATACAGGGAGCAATGCGACTCAAAATTCCATTCGGGATAGCTCAAATTGGAAAAGCGTTTAGGAATGAAATAATTGCAAGGAATTTTATATTTAGAACCCGTGAATTTGAACAAATGGAGATGCAATATTTCGTTAAACCTGGTACTGATGATAATTCTATGGCCGATTGGAAAAATAATAGAATGAAATTTTATGAAAACCAACTAGATATTAATAAATCAAATCTGAAGTTTCATGAACATGGAGAAACCGAACTAGCTCATTACGCAAAAGAGGCCTGGGATATCCAATACAATTTTCCTTTTGGTTGGTCAGAAATTGAGGGTGTTCACAACCGAACAGATTTTGATTTAGTTCAACACAGTGAATTTTCAGGTAAAAACTTAACTTATTTCGATCAACCAAATAACGATCGATTTATCCCTTACGTTATTGAGACTTCAGCCGGTTTAAACAGAATGCTTTTAACCGTATTAGTCGATTCATATTGGGAAGACAATGAAAATAACAGAATTGTAATGCGGTTTCATCCTCGATTAGCGCCTACTAAGGCTGTAATATGCCCACTTGTAAAGAAAGATGGTCTGCCAGAAAAAGCAAAATCAATATTGGATTTATTAAAACCCCATTTTAAAGTTATTTTTGACCAACAAGGTTCAATCGGTAAAAGATACTATAGGCAAGATGAAGCTGGGACTCCCTATGGAATAACAATTGATCATAAGACATTAGAGGATAATACGGTCACACTTCGCGATAGGGATACTCAAGATCAAAATAGAATTTCTATAGATAGATTAATTACAGAAATGAAAAAAAATATTTCTTAAATAACTAAACTCCATGCATTTAGTAAAAAATTTTATTTTAATTCAACTTTTAATTCAAATAACACTTTATGGTGCTAGTTCCGAACCGGTACATGGTGAAAACGGAATGGTGGTTTCATCTTGCGAGTATGCATCTTTAGCAGGGATAGAAATACTAAAAAAAGGCGGGAATGCTGTTGATGCTGCAGTAGCAACTGGTTTTGCACTAGCGGTAACATTACCAAACGCCGGTAATTTAGGTGGTGGTGGGTTCATGGTTGGTGTAATGAATGACGGAAGTAATTTCAGCCTAGATTTTCGAGAAAAAGCTCCAGGAAAAGCTAAAAAAGACATGTTTTTAGATTCTGAAAGGAATATAGTTCCTTTTATGTCTTTGTATAACCATGCAGCTAGCGGTGTCCCCGGTACCGTTTGCGGCTTATTAACAGCTCTAAAAGATCAAGGCTCTGGTAAATTAAATCTAGGTCAAATCCTTGCCCCAGCTATAAAACTTTCATCAAAAGGTTTTATTCTTACTCAGGAAAAAGCGAATCTTTTCAACAGTTATCGTGATTTATTTGAAAATAATGATGCCGCAAAAAATATATTTATCAAAAAAAATAACCGCTCTTGGAAAGCTGGCGATAAAATCATTCAAAATGATCTTGCAAACACTTTAAGAAGAATAAGAAAAAATGGACTTAGTGAATTTTATAAAAAACATACCGCAAATCTAATCGTAGATGAAATGGAAAGAGGTAATGGGTTAATTTCATATGAGGATTTAAATAATTACAGCTCAAGTTATAGAAAACCTGTTATAGGTTTATTTCATAATTATAAAATCATATCAATGGGACCACCAAGTTCAGGTGGTGTTTTACTGATCAATATGTTGAATATGTTAGAAAAATTTAATCTTGATACGATAGGTTGGAATTCATCGGACTATATCCATTTGCTTACAGAGGTTGAAAGACGAGCATATGCAGATAGATCTGAACATATGGGAGACCCAGATTTTTGGTCTGTACCAGTTGAGATGCTAACATCAAAAAATTATGCAAATAACAGAATAAAAGATATTTCCTTTTCCCTTGCTTCTAAAAGTAAAGATGTCTTTTCTGGAGATCCCTATAAAAAAGAAAATACAGAGACCACACACTATTCTATAATTGACCGATCCGGTAATGCTATCAGTGTAACAACTACATTAAATACAAATTTTGGTAGTGGTATTGTTGTAAGAGGGGCTGGGTTTTTTTTAAATAATGAAATGGATGATTTTGTTTCAAAACCCGGGACACCAAATTATTACGGTCTTGTTGGAAATGAAGCAAATTCAATAGAGGCAAATAAAAGGCCACTAAGCTCTATGACTCCCACAATAGTAATTAGAAATGGCTCTCCTTTCATCATTCTGGGGTCACCTGGTGGTTCAACAATAATCACATCTGTAATGCAAGTAATTTTAAATACAACCATATTCGGGATGAATATTCAAGAAGCTGTTTCTTCCCCAAGGTTTCATAGTCAATGGCTCCCCGATATGATAATGATAGAACCAAAAAGTTTCCCAAAAGATATTATAAATAATCTAAAAAAAAGAGGCCACAACATCTCTATATATAGGAGTGGCTACATAGGTGAAGTAAATGCAATTTTAATTAATGAGGATTCTTTCTATGGTGCTGCTGATGTACGTACAGATGGCTCTGCGATTAGTTATTAGTTTAGACCTAATATATCATCTAACAAATTCATATAAACTGATGTCCCAACTAGTAGAGCATTTTCATCCATTGTAAAATGAGAACAATGGTGTGGTGTTTCGAACACTTTATCTTTATTTGGCGCAGAACCCACAAAGAAAAAGCAACCAGGTATTTTCTTCAGATAATAAGAAAAATCCTCACCCCCCATAGATAGATAAAGCGGCCCTGCTTTATCTCCTACTACTTTTTGTGCAGCATGTAGTACTTTTTTTGTGGGTAATTCATGGTTTATTGTAGGCGGGTAACCATCATGATATTTTAATAAAATTTTTGCGCCAGACATCTTTGAAATTCCATCGATAATTTGCTTTAACCTTTCTTTGACCATTGCTCTGTTTTTTTCTGTATATGCCCTTACTGTTCCTGTGAGTTTTACTTTATCCGCTATTATATTATGATTATCACCACCTCTGATTTTACCAATCGTAACTACAGCGCTTTCTAGAGGATTAGTATTTCTACTAATAATTGTTTGGATAGAATTAATCAGCTGACTCGAAACAACAATAGAATCAATAGTACCTTGGGGTGCAGCTCCATGGCCCCCTTTACCCTCTATAATAATATCAAATTCATCTGCAGCCGCCAAAACAGGTCCTTCTTTTATACCAATTTCTCCAAGTGGTTGGTAGTTCCAAATATGAATACCATAAATTTCTTTAACATCTTTTAGACAGCCATCTTTAATCATATACCTAGCACCGCCACCACCTTCTTCTGCGGGTTGAAAAATCAATCTAACAGTACCTCTAAATTTGCTTTTAGTTTTAGAAAGTAGCTGAGCAGCTCCTAATAACATTGCCATGTGTCCATCATGACCACAGGCATGCATTACACCAGGATTTTTTGATGAAAATTTTAAATCACTTGTTTCTTGAATTGGTAATGCATCCATATCAGCACGCAAAGCAATTACCGGTCCTTCACCAAAAACCATATCTGCTGTCAAACCTGTTTTTCCAACTCCCGATTTTGGTTCTACACCCATTCCTTCCAATATCTCAATTATCTTAGCTGAAGTACGGTGTTCTTGGAAACCTAGTTCTGGATACTGATGAAAGTCTCTTCTCCAATTAATTATTTTTTCATGAATTATATTTACATCAGATCTAATATTCAAATTTGCTCCTCCGCGTGTTTTAATTAAGTCCTTTTGATGCTAATTGGCCACATCCAGCTGCTATTTTGGTTCCTTTACTCCATCGAACAGTTATAGGAAAGTCAGCATTTTTCAGAAAAGATAAAAATAATTTTATTTTATCCCCATTTGGACGAGTATATATACCATCTACTTCATTATAGGGAATCAAATTTAATTTACACTTTATATTTCTAAGAATAGAAAGCAAACGCATCGCATCCTCTTCTGTATCATTAAAATTGTTTAATAAGACATATTCAAAAGTAATATATTTCCCACTAATCCTTGTGTAATAGTTAGAAATTTCTAATAAATCTCTTAATAAATACACCTTGGTTATCGGCATAATTTTTTCTCTTTGTTTCTGGGTAGTCGCATTTAAACTAACAGCAAGCTTATACGGTTCTCTGTCATCAGTGAATTTTTTTATTTTTGGTATAATTCCCACAGTAGAAATGGTGATTCTACCAGCACCTAAGTTTATACCGTTTGAATCATTCAACATTTTTGCAGCATTAATTG
>CAYFIF010000033.1:0-14759 GCA_964343085.1 uncultured bacterium
GACGCCAATTTTTCATGCTTATATTTTTAGATGGAAAATAGCAAAAATACACCACTAATTTATAATTTTTCAAAATTAAAATACATAATTAGATATTAAATTTGATTAAATTATTTCAAGAAACAGTTATATGTAACTATTCATTAATGATTAATATTAAACGCTATAATATATATGAGCATTTAAGAGACTTCGGTGTTCCTTCTTCTGTATTAGATACGGTCTTTGATAATGAAAGAGATACACAAATATTAATCGATGCTTGGCAGGCGCTTATGTCTGATGGCATTTCAGAGGATGAAGCATCAAAGTATATATCAGAGCTTATTTTTAAAGAGCTTGAGATTAAACCGTATCAATCTATTGAAGATGAAAAATAATTATAACGTTTCATTGGATCACCTGATCTCTTAATTATAAGATTATATTCCCCACTCTGATATACATTCCAACGCATATCGGTAAGATTTTGGAAATGTCTGAATGCAAGATCTAATGGATCAGATCCAGAAGCTAGACTATCAAGCAACTGTTCACCATAGTATGCTGCCCTTAATCTAAGATGTCCTTTTTTTACATCCTGCCAGACAATCGGATTTGAATACATTTTAGAGACATGATTAATTAAATACCTCTGGACAAATTCTTGATTATTGCTCAACCTATCTTGTGCTATGCTAAGCGAACAAAAACATAAATAAACAAAGATTTTAAATAAACTAAAGAGATTTGACATCAATTTCACTTAGCCATGAGTCAATATTATTTACTATTTCTTTTAAACAATCTTTTTTAAACGGATTCTTAAGACCGGCTAGATTAACCAACTTACTAAATGACAAGCTTCCTCCTGCACAGCAAAGCCTATAATAGTCACTCCATGCTGCTCTTTTGTCTTCGTTAAACCTAATCCAAAATTGGAACGCACATGTTTGAGCAAGGGTGTAATCGATATAATAAAAAGGCATTTGATAAATATGTAACTGCCCCTGCCATATACCACCATCTTTTGCAAAGATCATGTTATCATAATCCCTATTGGGAATATAGATTGATTCAAGCTCCAACCATTTTTGTTTTCTTTGTATGGGAGATGCATCATAATTCTCGTATACCCAATGTTGAAAATGATCGACACAGGCACCATATGGTAAAAAAGAAAGACTTCCTGAAATGTGCTTATACTTAAACTTATCTGTATCCTCCTTAAAAAATTTCTGCATCCATGGCCAAGTAAAAAATTCCATACTCATAGAGTGTATCTCTGCTGCTTCCATAGTTGGCCAATGATAGTTAACCAAAGGCTGATGAGTACTAGAAAAGTTTTGGAATGCATGGCCTGCCTCATGAGTTAACACGGTTATATCATGATCTGTTCCATTAAAATTAGAAAATATGTAAGGCCTATTATACTTGGGAAAGGATGTGCAAAAGCCGCCCGGTCTTTTCCCATCTCTGTTTACTAAATCCATAAGTTTTTCATTGACCATTATATCAAAAAATTCACCAGTCTCTGGTGATAGTTCGCGATACATTTCTTTAGCCGCATCAACCAACTCCTCTGGGGTCCCCTTAGGGGTAGGATCTCCATCCTTGAAGTTAATACCATCGTAAAAATATATGTGATCTAATCCGAGTATCGACTTCTTTTGTTCTACTAGTTTATTTACTATTGGTACAACATGATCAACAATTTGTTTTCGGAAATTAGCCACTTCTTTTGGTCCATAATCAGAGCGACCCATTCTGTAATAACCAAGCTCAATGAAATTTTCATAACCCAAAGTAACAGCGATTCTATGTCTTAATTTTACAAGTCTATCATAAATTTCATCTAATTCATTTTCGTTATCTTTAAACCATTTAAAGCGCGCCTCGTATGATTGCTTACGCACGTTTCTATCCGTGTCAGTGTGAAAGGGTCCAAGACCGGCAAGGTTATAATTCTCTCCATTAAACTCAATTTTTGCATTCGATGTAAGTTTTGTATATCTATTTTTTAGTTTAATTTCTTCTTTTAGCATTTCTTTAATCTTTGAATCAAAAGTCTTCAAACTTATTTCGATTTGCTTTAAAAAAGTTTCCCCATATTTATGGATAATTTCTTTTTTGAACTTTGATTTATGTAGTACTTTATCAAAACTATCATAAGCCTCTCTCATATCAGGAGATATAGAATCATAGAAATCTTTTTCTTTCTTCGCTTTTTCACTATTGATATCTCTGCTGTAATTCAAACTTGCCATGGACTGATAGGTCATATAGTCTCTGGAGAAATTATCAACTTGTTTGATGACGCTAATTTGATCCGCAGCATTATCAGCATTTTTAAAATCAGTGATCATTTTAGCTAGTTTTGCTTTGCTCTCTTCAAGATCGATACGTTCGTAATAAAAATCATTGTAAGTCATATTTTCCTCCTATGTCTTAAATTGATAACCTTTTTGCTTTTCTTTCTTCTCTGCCAACTGGATTTGGCTCTGGTATAGCTCTCAAGAGCTCTTTCGTATAACTATGTTGAGGATCGTTGAATATTTCATCCGTAACATTGATCTCAACTAATTGACCTAAATTCATTACACCAACACGATCTGAAATATGTTTTACAACGGATAAATCATGTGCAATAAAAATTATTGAAAGATTGAATTCCTGCTGAAGATCCATCATTAAATTAATTATCTGTGCCTGAATTGACACATCTAATGCTGAAACAGGTTCATCTGCAATTATTACATCTGGTTCTGTAGCAAGTGCACGTGCAATTCCAATTCGTTGTCTCTGTCCTCCTGAAAATTCATGAGGATACCTATTTGATTGCTCAGAAGAAAGACCAACTTTGTCTAATAGCCAAAATACCTTATCCAACTTTTCTGATTCACTAAGTGTGGAGTTTATATCCAAAGATTCTTTAATTATATCTTTAACTAACATCCTTGGGTTTAATGAGGAATAGGGATCTTGAAAAATCATTTGTATATATTTTCTATACTTTTTCATTTCATTTTTTCTAAGATTCAAAATATCAACAGATTCTTTATCTAAATTAAGTAATACCTCTCCTTCTACATTAACCTCAGGCGCGGTTAGTTTTAAAACATTTAGAATTGCATTCCCCAATGTAGATTTTCCAGATCCTGATTCCCCAACAATACCTAATGTTTCACCCTTGATCAGATCAAAGCTTACCTTTCTGACAGCATGAACAGAGTCTATCTTCCTCTGCATAATACCACCAAAGACCGGAAAATCTACTACAAGATTTTTTATCTCTATTATATTTTCGTTGACATTCTTCACTTTAAAAGATTCGTATTTATCCTAGCATAGTGACCTGGACTCACTTCAATGAGCTGAGGCTCAATCTGAGTTCCAGAACAGGCACATTCTTCAGGCTCAAAACGAGAACACAATTTACATTCCTCACCCAAGTCCAATATAGATGGCACCATACCTTTAAGAGCTTTAAGCCTTTCGGAGTCCTGATCCATCTTCGGAATAGATTCCATTAATGCTTTAGTATATGGATTTATAGGATTCTTAAAAAGATCAAAAATTGTAGCAATTTCTTGTATAACACCACCATACATAACAAGGACTCTATCACAAGTCTCAGCTATTACTGCAAGATCATGTGTAATCAAAAGAATTGCGGAATCATCTTTATTATCTTTTAAATCCATCATCAGATCTAAAATTTGTGCTTGTATTGTCACATCTAGGGCAGTAGTTGGTTCATCGGCTATCAAAAGCGCGGGATTACATTGCAATGCCATTGCTATCATTATCCGCTGTCTCATTCCTCCTGAAAACTGATGGGGATAATCAAATATTCTTCTTTCAGGCTCTGGGATACCAACTTTTTCCAACATTTCAATACTTTTTATAGTCGCCTCTTCTTCTGTCAAGCCTTCGTGTTTGACAAGAATTTCATTCATCTGGGATCTTATCCTAATTACAGGATTTAAAGAGGTCATGGGTTCTTGAAATATCATTGAAATATTTTTACCTCTAATGTCACACATTTCTTCATAACTTAATTTTAATAGATCCTTACCATTGTAAAGAATCTCCCCACCTACGATTTCACCAGGCGGATTTGGTATTAACCGATTAATCGACATAGAAGTAACGGATTTTCCAGAGCCAGACTCTCCTACAATACCCAGCACCTCTCCTTTAAAGATATCGAAAGATACATCATTCACAGCTTTTGCCACACCTGCCTCAGTATTGAAGAAAGTTTTTAGATTTTTTATTTCAATTAATTTTTCTTGGCTCATCTTAATCTCGAATACACTTTAGGGTCAAATGCCTCTCTAACACCTTCTCCAATGAAAACAATTGCTAATAATGTAAAAAACTGTGCAGTGACAGGAGAAAATACCATCCACCATTTTGAAATATTGGATAAACCGACATCAAGCATTTGTCCCCAGGAAGGCGTTGGGGGCGCTAAGCCAAAACCTAAATAATCTAGACCGACCAAAGCTGATATCCCTGCAACTACCGAAAACGGGAAGTAAGTAATTATAGGGACCAAAGAGTTCGATAAAATGTGTTTAAACATAATATTAAAATTTGATTGTCCCATGCTGAGAGCTGCAGCAACATATGGTTTCGCTTTTTCGCGATAAAACTCTGCGCGAATTAAATATGTCATGCTAATCCAATTTACTAAAGTATATATCCCAATCAATAAAAAAAATGATGGCTTTAAGATCGAAGATATAATAATGATAACAAAAAGCATCGGCAAACTAGACCAAATTTCAATTAATCTTTGAAAAAAAAGATCAAATCTTCCACCATAATAGCCCATCGCGCCACCTATTAAAATTCCAACAATATAATTAATTATTGTAAGTACTAAAGCAAAGGATATAGAAATATTGAACGCATAACATAATCGAGCAAAAACATCTCTGCCCGTATTGTCAGTTCCAAGCCAATGCTTACTTGATGGAGGCTCATACATTTTATTTCCTTGGTAGGTTATATCCTCAAATGGAGAATATGGATAAAATGGCATAATCACCCAGTTATTACTATTTTTATCTTTTTTAAAAGAATCTTGTAATAGCCTGTATCTAGCCTCACCGGGGACATCCTGATCAAAAACTTCTCCACTAATATATCCGGAAAATACAGGGAAATGATATTTGCCATTATGTTTGACAACTAATGCTTTGTTATTAATCAGGACTGGTAAAAAAAAGGACGCTATATACAATGACATCAAAATAATCAAAGAATAATAACCTCTTTTCAAGGTTTTAAATTTTTTCCACCGTCTGCTAAAAATTGATGAATTATTTATTTCCATTGGATTAACTGCTACTACTTAAACCTTATCCGAGGATCAACTACTGCAAGAACTAGATCAGAAATAATGTTACCTAAAAGCCTAATTAAGACAACTATAACCACGAACCCTAATGTTACAGGATAATCTCTTGAAAGAATTGCCTCAAATGCCAGTCTGCCAAATCCATCAATATTAAACATTCGCTCGATAAAATATGAACCTGCTATAACGACTCCTAAAATATGTCCGATACCTGAAGCAATCGGTATTAAGCTATTTCGCATCGCATGAAACCAAATTACTCTAGTTTCTTTGATACCTTTAGCAAAAGCAGTGCGAACATAATCCTGACTTAAATTTTCAAGCAGGCTATTTTTCATCAATACGGTTAACGTAGCAAAACTACCAATTGACCAGGCAATTATCGGAAGCACCATATGATGAACCTGATCTAATACCTTTTGGAATGGAGATAATGTGTCCCATATTTCTGAAGGACTTCGAAAACCACCAAGAGGAAAAACATCAAAAAAGCTACCTCCTCCAAAAAGAACTAATAAAACTCCACCGAGGGCCCAGCCGGGTATAGAGTAAGCTATAAAAATGAGTACACTCGAACCAAAATCAAATGCTGATCCGTGGTTTAAGGCCTTCTTTATACCTAGAGGGATACAAACCAAATAAGATAGAAATATACCTGTTAAGCCAAAAAATAAAGATATCTTAAATCGCGGTTTCATGATTTCAGTAACCGGTTTTAAATATGTATAGGATTTCCCAAGATTTCCGGTAAGGATCCCTGAATATTCTTTTTGAAACACAACAGCATCCTTTGAACCATCTTGATTGTAATTTTCAATCCTTGAAAACCAGTTTTTACTGGCTTTCCCATTTTTCTCATAAACCGTAAGCTTTTTATCATCAGAAATAACCACATCCACTTTCCAAAGGACACCATCAACTTTGCCAACTCTTTTTTCAATCCTATCTAAGCCTTTTGGAATCTTAAAATCTCTGTGCTTAATCTCTCTTGGCCAAATTCCCAACCAACTTAAATACCTCTGATAAATTGGTTTGTCAAATCCATAAAATCTTTCTAATTCTTTCAAAGCTTTGGGAGGCAGGGAAACTCCGCCTGTGACTCCAGATGACGCGCCTCCACCACCCTCACCAACTATTGCCCCTCCCATCTGCAATTCAAGCATTATTTGCTCAATAGGGCCCCCAGGAGCCATTTGTAAAATAGTGAATACTAAAATTGTTGAACCAAGAAATGTTGGTACCATCAACAATAGTCTTCTAAAGAAATAATTTACCATCTAGTTTCTTAGGATGCTTTATTTCCTATAAAGTTTTTGCTAGGTAATCAGGCCAATATTTCATATCTATTGGTTTCAATGGTAGTGAAGTTTCATTATCTATGGCATACTTTAATTCAGAATCTTTTGGCTCATCATACCACCAGTAATAAAACGCATCCCAATATTCACCAACATAGCGTGAAAACATCCAATCAGGATAGCCAAACTTGTCCCACCACATCATTCTAGAATAATTTCTTGCTATACTAAATGCAATAGGGTGAACATCACTAAAAATACCATCAATCTCTCTAATAATTTCAATTCGTCTTTTTTGATCGAAGCAAATATCATACTCATCTAATAGTGCATCTACCCTATCACTTTTAAAACCCCAGACGTTGTTATTGTCATTTTGATCTGCTAGCGTAGACCTTAAACTAGACTCAGGGTTCGGATACACCAGACCAGAATATGCAAGCAAGCATACATTGAAATTTCTGGCATTAACATTCTTAATCATAGTATTGTAATCTATAAATTTAATTTGCATATCGATTCCATATTCTTTGAGCATTTGCTGTACCGGCGTGACCATGTATGCACTTGTTTTCTGAATAACGATCTCAAAGGACAGAACTTTTCCAGACTCATCATTCACCAACCATCCATCAGTATTCCGTTTTGAATATCCAGCTTCTTTTAGAAGTCTCATAGCTTCTTCAGGGTTATACTTAAATGGATTATTGCTCTTGTTCTCATAAACAGATCCAGAGTATAGAGAATTCATCATTCCGTATTCATTGTAGTACATCTCTTTATTCATTTTTTCTCGATTATACAGATAGCAGAATGCGTATCGAATTCTTTTATCATTAAAAGGCCATTCGCGCATATTAAAATAATATCCAGAAGTACCTGCTGGTTTTTCAGAGAAGACTCTCTGTTTTTTAATCCAGCCATTTTCTGTGGCTTTGAAATCTGTTTCTTCTATCCAACGCCTGGATCTTTGTACATGAAATATATCCTGCTCTCCTTTTTTGAATTTCTCAAACTGTAAAGCATCGTTATCCTTAACAACAGATACTTTGATTTTTTCAAAATTAAATTTATACTTGTTGAAAGGACTGTTTGCTGCCCAGTAATCTTTCCTTCTTTCAAATGTATATGACTCTTGGTTTTTTATATTTTTATCCTCAAGAATATAGGGTCCGGTACCAGGAATTACAGAAAAGGCATATTCCTCTAGAAAAGCTGTTCCATCTAAGTTTTTTAGGATATGGTGGGGATGAAGGACCATAGTAGAAAAATATAAAAAGTTTCTCCAGTTAACTGATTTAGCCTTAACTGATACTATATATTTAGATTCTGCAACAGGTCTTTCAAATTTTCCAAAAGTTATCTGATGAGAGGGGAAAAGAATCGTCTCATCCATTAGCAGATCCCATGTAGCGACTACATCTTCAGCTATAACAGGCATACCGTCCCACCATCTTGCATCTGGATCTATTCTAAACTTAAAAATCATTTTATCATCAGATATCTGCCAATGGGTCGCTAATTTAGGAATAAAGTCTAATGTAGTTGGATGCTGACCAAGGAGACCTTCGTAGCAAAGTGCGCTAATGGTTCGGCTGTTTAGAACCTGACTGGAATTCTGTCCATAAACCCGCATTGTCCTAGGGAAAAGCGAATGAATATAATGTAAGACTCCTCCTTTTTTAGCCTCCGGATCTCCGAAAAAATTTTTATCTTTTTGCTCAGACCACACATAGGTAACATACCCTAAGCTATCAGCGATATCCTCAAAGCCATATCCGCCATCATATTTATTTGTTTTGGTATCTTTATCTATTCTATAGGTTTGGCTTGAATCGGTTGACTTTTTATCTGTTTTACTAGTGCATCCATAAAATCCAAGAATACTAGTTAAAACTAAAAATTTAAAAATTTTCATGAGAACACTCTTGTTTAATTATTGAAAAACAGCCACAAATTTATATTTAATTATATAGAAAGAGTTATTTATTTGCTAATACCAGGCCAATATAAAAATAAAAAATAACAATAGTAGCGCACATTGCATGGTTTGAGGTCCAACCGGTCATTGTGCTTGAATGTCGATAGGCACGTTTATAATCTATTTGATTAATTTCTTTGATTGTTTTTCGGTGACCAGTTTTTTTACACTCCTTTACTAATTTTCTATATTTAAATAATGATAAAAGAGGAATCGACAGCATCCCCTCTTTCTTTGCTTTAGCTATTAAAGGATCCTCGGGCTCGTGACAAGGACCGATGTCATATACGATTTTTTCTTTCTTTTTGCCTCTTACCTTTTTTGGTGTTTCAGCGAAACAAACTGAATAACTAAAAAGAATTATTAATAAATAAATCCTCATTTAATTGCGTAGTTGAGCCTGAATGTAAAAAGCGGCAAATCTTTTATTGAGAGATCAGGACCTTTAACAGTGTTTCGTTGTAAAATCCATTTGTCTTTTTTGTATCCGTTATGCATAAACCCAAATTTGAAGTCTAATCCAGTTCTAGGACTTAAATAATATCGTATACCTATTAGACCCGAATAGCCGAACCAATTATTAAGCATTACATCAGTGCCACCTAAGGATGAGAGGGGATCTTCATCACCAAAACTATTTAGAAGTTCATTCCAATCTTCGTATTTATCATTTGGCTTCGTGTCCATTGTAATTCTTCCCCTTCCCCAAATAGGAGCAAGGGTAAAGTTTAATTCAATTCTGGGCCTCCATCTAAAATAAGTTTCAATCGGTAGCATCCTGTATCTGATTGATCTTTTAAAGACTGGTTGTGATTCTTGGAGGTTAGCTTTCCCATATTCATAAGATATATAGGAGCTGTATCCTATTCTTGCATTATGAAAAAATTCATAAAATATGGAAAAATTTGGCAAAAGATTTCTATTAAATATGTTTGCATTTGGAAAAGGAACATCTACATTATTATCAAAGCCCTTCATTTTTGGTCCATAGAATCCGATACCAATCTCAAAATGAACTTTGGTTTGGTTGGCAACCAAAAATGTCATTATTGTTACGAATATAGTAATATATCGGTAGATTTGACTCATCTTACAAGGTTGTTAATTTAAGACCCATGAAACTAATCTTTGGCATATTGATTTTCTATTCTTTATTATTTCCTAAATCGGAAACAGATACAGATGTTAAACACATGATTGTCCTTTTTAATGGAAATACAATTGTTGGTCATGTGGATTCATTAGATGTGGCAAATGTATACTATAGATTAGCCGATTCTTTAGAACCACTTAAATTACCTACTTGGAAAATATACTACATTTACAATGATTTCAATCGTGTATTCCACTATAGCTTAAGTTTTAAAGAGAATATGAAAAGAATTAATAATCGGCCTGGCACTTTATTTACAATTGAAGGTGATACGATTCCCTATAAATCTGTTTTAGCAAATGATAATTTTTTTAAGCCTGAAATTTTGGTTTCAACTTCTGAAGAAAAATCGACCTATTATTCAATGCTTGGCATAGAAAAGGTTGTAACCGATTATTCTGTTCTTGAATATTCTATTGAACGTGGATCTGCATACTCAAGTTATGTATTTGCTCTTGCTTTGCTTCTTGATCTAAGAATCAAAGATTTTCTACCCCAATTAAAGTTTTTTGGTTTGAACAAGACCGGAGTAACATATGAATCATTTGTAACACTGATACCAGCCGCCACAATTGGTTCGCTCATTTGGGACTTATGGAAAGATAAGCGCTCCTTTTACTTTACACCTGTTTACGAAGAAAAAAAATTTGGAAGGAGTATGTACATCGGATCATTAAAACATATATTACAAACAATATCCGATAATGTTATCTTTAGAATAGAGAAAACTAAATTTGGTGGTAAGGTAATCCGATTGATTAGACAAAAAGTTTCGTAAATTATAAAAATGGTTAAAACTATTTATAAAAGAAAATTATCGTATTCATTTGTTATTTTTACAAGTTTGATTATTTCTTGTGGAGAAGATGTGATCGAAGTTCCTGAGCCAGACCGCACACCACCTGTTGCGACTATTATTTCTCCAGTTCATGGGGATACAATATTTGAAAATACTTTATTTAAAGTACACGCAACTGATAACGACAAAGTGGAATCAATCGTATTTATCGTTAATGAGGACACACTTGGAACTGTAAAAAATAAGACGGATGATGTTTTTGAAAAACTATGGAAAGCGGATTCAGCAGACTCTGATGGAAATAGGATATTCCCAGATGATCTTTTTCATTCATTATCTTTTGTAGCGGTTGATCCAGCTGGAAATCAATTCCGCCCCTATCCTATAAGAGTAAAAATTGATATCACGGATAATTTAATTCCAGAGGGATACATTATCTACCCTTATATGGGGGCAGTACTTGAGGGTACGGTTCCAATACAGATTAACGCTAGTGATAACGACAGTGTAAAATATGTAAAAGTATATATTAATGATTTTCCTGAAGGTTATGTGCAAACTCCTCCTTACACATATAACTGGAATACCGTATACAGGCTTGATGGTTCATACTCAATACGAGCAGAAATAGCGGATGTATCAGATAATATTTTTATAATCGAGCCATTTGTTGTTACCCTTAATAACGGCAACATTATAGATACAGAACCACCGACTGGTTCAATCATTTATCCTGCAGCTGGTATGATTGTTTCCGGTACAATTGATATACAGGTATCTGCTTATGATAATGGTGAAATTGATAATGTTGAATTTTTTATAGATGGTAGTAGCCACTTTGTGGATCAGGAAACTCCCTATCAATACGCCTGGGACACTACCCAGGACACTTCTGATGGAATTCATATAATCACTACAATAATCACTGATAAAACAGGAAATGAGACAACTATAAACCCAATAACGGTTACCTCAAACAATTGGACCGAGGATGATATTACGCCACCAAATGTTGCAATTATCTCACCCGCATCCGGCCAAGAGGTATCTGGTACAATAAATATAATTGCCGAGGCATCCGATAACTTAGGCGTGGCTTTTGTCAAGCTAATGATAAACGGTGAATCTCAGGATACAGACTATGATTCCCCCTACTCTTTTCCACTAAACACAGAAAATCTATTAGAAGATGAGGAGTATATAATTGGAGCCATAGCAGAAGATTTAGCTGGAAATAATTTTTCTGCAAATCCAATCGCTGTCCTTGTAAACAATTTTGATAATGAGGCTCCTGTGGGACAAATTGTTTATCCATATCCAGGACAATCTGTTAGCGATACGATAAACATCCAGGTAGTTGCTAGCGATAATGTTGGTGTGTCCTCTGTGTCCTTTACTATAAACGGAGAACTGGTCTCTGAGGACACCGACCCCCCATATGAATATGAGTGGGACACTATAGAAGAAGCTGAAGATGAGGATCATATTATCCAGGCCTCAATTAGTGATACCTCAAACAATTTAACCGAGCTACTTCCAATAAGTGTGACCGTTGATAATATTGATCCTGTTGATAATATTCCGCCAACGGGAATTATTTCCAACCCGCTTTCAGGACAGGAAGTATCCGGTACAGTATTGTTTAGAGTTAATGCCCAGGATAATGTTGGAGTTCTTTCGGTTGAATTTTTAATCGATGGGGCATCTGTTTACATTGATAGCTCTGAGACCTATCTATATGAATGGGACACCTCACAGCTTGAGAACAACTCTGAGCACACTCTCTCAGCTAAAGTCACTGACACGTCGCAAAACACATCTAATCTACAGCCCATAATGGTAATTATATCTAACTAAATATGACCAAAAGTTATTATTTGTTTAATTTAATTTCCTTATTCGGTTTAATACTGATAGTTTCCTGTGAGGGACCATTTTTTAGCGTCCAAAAGGATCCTGATACGATTGCTCCTCTTCTAAGTATTTCTAATCCAGCTGACCAGGCAATTGTTAAAGATAGTGTCACAATTGCTTTGTATGCATATGACAATGATGAGATCGATACTATTCAATTATATTTAAATGATGAGATTATTTTTTCCGGATCGGAAGGAGACACGGTTTTATATAATTGGAACACAATTGATTACCCGGAGGATCAGTTCAATAGTATTTGGGCATACGCTGTTGACGTTAGTGGAAACTATAACCAGACTAATACAATAAGAGTCAAAGTTAATAATCTACCAGACCCTGATACCACTCTGCCAACAGGGACTATAGTCTACCCTGCTAATGGACAAACAGTCTCTGACACTATTGAAATAAGAGTTGTAGCTTCTGATAATGATTCTATTTCTATTGTTTCTTTTTATATTGAAGGAGACTCTGTATATCAAACCAGTCAGTCCCCGTATATATACCAGTGGTCTACAGCTGAGATTGATGATGATTCCTACACTATTTCGGCTAGTGTAACCGACATTAGTCAAAATCAAATCAATATTGGCCCAATAACTGTGTTTGTGGATAATATTCCATCTCCTGATATCATTGCACCGACCGGAAATATTACATTCCCCCCGTCTGGTTCTTTTGTTTCTGACACTGTTATTATTCAGGTTTCAGCGTACGATGATTTTGGTGTCAGTGTAGTAGATTTTCTAGTTAATGGTCAATCAATAGGGACTGATAATACCCAACCATATAAATATTCTTGGGATACTACAGATGAAATAGAGGATAGCGAATGTTTTATCTCTGTAATATTGGAGGACAACTCCGGGAATCAAAGCTCACTTCCTACTATAAGTGTAACCATTAATAATATTGATGATGATCAAACTCCTCCAATGATCAATATTGTATCTCCAGCAGCTAATCAAACCGTAAGTGATACGACTGATATAGTAGCTATTGCATTTGATGAGTTTGGAATAGAGCGTGTAGAATTTTTCCAGGGCGGTATTTTAGCTAGCACAGTATACGAAGACCCTTATATTTTTAGTTGGAACACACTCTCTGAGGATGATGACACAGAACACATATGGTCCACAATTGCATATGACAATAACGGTAATTACACATACTCACAGCAGGTTGTGCTTCTTGTAGATAATTATGATAATATTCCTCCAAGCGGTATGATAACATATCCCGCGGCTGGACAATCGTTATCCGGTGAGATTGAGATAAAAGTGTCTGCGAATGATAACGAGGGAGTTGAATATGTTAATTTCTTTATCAATGGGAACCAGGTCTTTAGTGATTCCACTGCTCCGTACATCTACAACTGGGATACAGAGAGTGAGACCGAAGATGATAATCATACTATACAGATTTTGATTGCAGACTTTTCAGGAAACGAAACTAATTTGGTGCCGATTACAGTATATGTTGACAACGATCCATACTCTGAAGATGTTAGCCCCCCACTTGTTTCCATTCTCAATCCTCTAGCAGGTCAAATTTTAAATGAATTTGTCCTTATTTCAGCATCGGTTAGTGATGATAGTGGGATATCTGAGGTGCTATTCTATATTAATGACTCATTATTTAACACAGACACAGATAGCCCATATTCATATTTATGGGACACCCAATCAGTTGAGGATAGCACAGATCATGTCCTCCGTGTTTCAGCGATCGATTATGCAGGAAATGAGGGTAACTCTCAGCCAATTCTTGTTACTGTTCAAAACGGGAATTAGATCTTTATATCTGAATTGCAGTGTAGAAAACTGTAATTAAGTACAATTATTTTTTCCAAATTTTGTTATAATAAAAAGAAAAGGAGACTATCGGGATGAACTCAAATCAAAAGTACTTTGTCAAAGGAATCATTGCTAGCTTTTTGCTGATCTTTTTTATTGGCGCATCATCAAGCTATAGAGATGTAGGCAGGTTTGTACCTATGGCATCAAATTCACTGGATAGTGACATGACAATACTCGATACAAAAACGGGTAAAATACACACTATAAGAGATGACCACTACTTCACACTAGATTTTCCAAACTGTAAGACTACTAGAACCACAAGAAAATTTATCGTTGACGATCAATAAAAAAGGCTCAACTATATAATCTAGATGAGCCTTTTAAGAGCGAGAGACGAGATTCGAACTCGCGACCCTCACGTTGGCAACGTGATGCTCTACCAGCTGAGCTACTCTCGCA
>CAYFIF010000034.1:0-14758 GCA_964343085.1 uncultured bacterium
AATAAGAGCATCACCCTCCGATGCTAATCCACTTTTGTCAACCTCGAAAGTCTCAAACACAATATTTTTACTTAAGCTTCCAACTAGAGCAACATCTATGTTTTGTTCTATCATCCTATTTTCAATTACTATCTGATTTAATGATCTCCTAAGCTGATTATATATTTTAATATTACTGAGCGAATGACTATAATAATTTACGACTCCAGATTCAAGAATATCATTCGGTATAAACAAATAGCCATCAAAACTTTTTTTTGCAACACTATCCATTGCATCAACTTCACTAGTCACTCTATTGAATAAATATTGAGGATTCCCATTGTCTAACCTAAATGAGGAATCGACTTTTTCCTTAAAACGATCAATCAATGAGCTAATAGGATCTTCATATACAAGAGCAACAGTCGTTATGTTCCCCGGCTCAATCTCCATCATTAGAGTTGGAATATATAGAATGCCAACTAAAAATATTGGAAATAAAAATGTAGTGAAAAGGAACAGCTTTGATCGGGCTCTATTTAGAAACTCCCATTTAATTATAATCCAGATTTTTTTCATCAATTTGATTTTATCTTTTCTATAAAAATCTGTTCCAGATCAGGGACTTTTATCTTGAAAGAACTGATAAGAACTTTACTTATAGCCCATTTCAAAAATGAATCTGAATCAGTCCTCAAAATCCCCTTTAAAGTATTTTTGTTAATACTGAATTCTGATAAAAAAGCTTTGATATCATTTTTTTCCAGTTTGCCTTCGTAGATCATTTCAATAGAATTAGATCGATAAGATGATTTTATCTCACTCAGGTTTCCTTCTAAAACAACACTCCCTTTATTCATCAAACAAATCCTATTACACATACGCTCTACCTGCCCCATTTGATGGGTAGAAAATAGAATAGTCTTGCCATCTGACTGAATTTCCTTTATTATATTTTTTATTAATAACTGATTTATTGGATCCAACCCTGTGAATGGTTCATCCAGTATTAGAATCATTGGTTCATGAATAAGTGAGAGAACAAACTGCACTTTCTGTTGGTTACCCTTTGAGAGTTCTTCAATTTTTCTTCTCTTCCTTGTACTCAGACTAAAACGATCTAACCACATTTTAGTTCTTTTTTTTGCCACCTTAATATCAAGACCACGCAGCCTTGCGAAATATGTTATCACCTCTTCTAAATTTTGTTTCTGATATAATCCTCTATCCTCAGGCAAATATCCCAGTGATATATTATTTAAATTATTAGTATCATATCCATTTAGCTCTATTTTTCCTGAGTCTTGCTTAATAATTCCCATAATTATTCTTATTGCTGTTGTTTTCCCAGCACCATTTGGACCTAAGAACCCATATATATCACCTTTTTCTATTTTTAAAGAAATATCATCGAGCGCAACAACCCCATCATAACTTTTGGTAAGATTGGAAATTTTAAGCATATTAAAATTTTAAAATTTTTCCATCAACCGAATCAGTTATTTTAATTCCAAGCAGATTAGCTATAGAAGGAGCAATATCAATTGTTTTTGTATTTTCAATTATTTCCTTTTTTTGTCTTCCTTTCTTTGAAAAAATTAAAGGTACTTTGGTATCATAATCATATGGTGTACCATGATTTGTGCCATAGTTAGATCTAATTAAATATCCAGGTGATAATATTCCAAAAACATCCGGACTTAAATCAGGGTGAATACTATTCCTCATACGGACCATTATCTGATCATCATATGAAGAAGATAAAATCTCACTTTTTGAAAAAACATTTTCAATACCCTTAACACGAAGAAGATATTTTTTTATAATTTTTTTCAATTCTGTGGGGTTTATATTTTCTTGTTTCAATAATTCTAAATCAAAATAGTAATCTAATTGATCTCTAAAGTATAATCCCTCTTCATAAAATTCAATTATTTCATCATCAATCCATTGCAAAGCCTCCATTAACTCATCTTGATCAACTCTACCCGAAGGCAAGTTTAATTTTTTCCTATATTCAGGTAAAGCCAAGCCACCATGATCTGAAGTCAGAATAAATTCTATATTATTTAGACCGATCTTATTATCAAGTATTTGTATAAAATCACCTATGTACTGGTCTAATTTTAATATTGCATCCATAGCTTCTTGGGAGAAAGGCCCATAATCATGAACAATCCAATCTATTGCAGAAAAACCTATACAAAGCAAATCAGGAGATGAATCAAGTCCCAATGATTCCTCGCTTACAACCAATAAAGCGAGATCAAGTATAATCTTTTCAAACCACGGTCTACCCATAATATACTCGCCCGGGGAATTATTTGGTTTAAAACCAATAGGGAAAACAGGGCTATATATATTTTCATCATAATTATCAGTTTCACCTAAAAAATTATCTTCTCTAGAATATTTTAAATACAAATCATCATCAAATGATCGTTTCCACAAAGAGTCTGAATAGCTATCTAATTCTAAATTATTATTATATTCGTCTAACCAATTTGGAACTTTTGAACAATAATAATTAGAAGAAATAAAACTGTCTTTATAGTTATAATAGATAACCAAATTGGGGTTCATTCCACCAAGTAATACAGCAGAACGATCTTTACCGGCAATAGAATATACTTTAGAATTACTATCTTCAAGCTTCATCCAATCTCCTATAGTCTTAACACTATACCTTGAATATGAACGAGCCTTTCCATCTCCGCCCAATGCAATTGCATCATCATCTTGCACACTATTTACTTTTTTCTTTATTCTTCTATCATAAAAAGAATTACCAATAACTCCTTCTGGACCAGGGTTTTTTCCAGTTGCAATCACAAAATGCCCCGGTGCTGTAGAGGTATATCCATGCTCATGTGAATTATTAGTAAAAAAAACACCGTTATCAATTAAGTAACGAAAACCACCGTTAAACAAATCATCAAAGCGTGTTATTAGATCTGTTCGCATATGATCAACAACTAATAGAACTACAAGTTTTCTTTTTGATGAATGAGAGGAACATGAAAAAAGAAATAAAATAGTTAGAATTAGGCCTATTTTTTTTATTAGGATAAAATTTTTAAAAATCGTCGTTTCCCTATTTTCAATATTTGTTCTCCTATTGGAAATATTTTCATATAAATATCAGTTATAGTTTCACCTTCTAATTTCACTGCTCTTTGCTTAATCATTCTCCTGACTTCTCCCTTACTCTTTAATATTCCTGATTCAAATATCAGATCTACTACTAATTTTTCCTCGCTTAATATAAATTCTGGGACATCAGAAGGAATACCTTTTGAAACAACTACATTGTTAAAATAATCTTCTGCTTTTTTTGCTGCATCTGTATCGTAATAAAGCGAAACTATTTTTCGGGCTAGTTCTCTCTTAATTTGCATTGGATTAACTTGCTTTTCTTTAAGCTTTTTCCTAACACTTTTGACTATACTTTTATTTGCATCGGCAGCAAGCAAGAACCATTTTTCAATCATATCATCAGAAATTGAAAGTGTTTTACCATAAATATCCTCCGGATTATCTCTGAGTCCAATATGATTATCATATGATTTAGACATTTTTTCTACACCATCCGTCCCCTCAAGTAATGGTAAAGTGATAATACACTGCGGGTCTTGCCCCTTGCTTTTTTGAAGATCTCTTCCCATTAATAAATTAAATTTTTGATCAGTCCCTCCTATTTCAACATCTGAATCAAGATAGACAGAGTCTTGTGCCTGCGCCAATGGATATAAAAACTCATGGAGTGATATGGGTACCTTTGATTTATACCTCTTGGTAAAGTCATCCCTCTCAAGCATTCTTGCAACTGTAGTTGAAGAAGCAAGTCTAATAATATCAGAAAATAGCAATTGATCAAGCCAGTCTGAGTTATAAACAATTCTTAGTCTACTAATATCAAGTATAAGCCTAGCCTGCTCAACATATGATTCTGCATTCCTTTTGGCATCATTTATTGTAAGTTGGGGTCTGGTTTTATTTCTACCTGTTGGATCTCCAATCATCGCTGTAAAATCACCTATAACCAAAACAGCCTGATGCCCCAAATCTTGAAAGTGACGAAGTTTTCTCAATACAACACCGTGACCTATATGTAAATCCGGTCTACTTGGGTCACAGCCTAGCTTTATAATAAGAGGCTGATTACTTTTTCTTGATTGCTCTAACTTGAGAACTAATTCATCTTCAGGAATAATTTCTTCAGCACCCTTTGAAATTAGTTCCAGTTGTTTTTTCACTGATAAAAAGTTCATGGTTTATTGCTTAATGCCCTTTTAATGTCCCGCTCAACATCACGTCTTTTTTTTGAATCTCTCTTATCATGAAGTTTTTTACCTTTTGCAATACCAATTTCTACCTTTATTTTGCCATTTTTAAAATACAATTTAGTTGGAACCGCTGTAAGTCCTTTTTCGGTTAATTTTGAATTAATTTTCCTGATCTCATTTTTATGCAGCAATAACTTTCGATCCCTTACTAACTCGTGACCAATATAGCCTGTATTCGAATAGGCGGCTATATGTACACCTTTCAACCAAGCTTCTCCTTTCCTTATTACCATATAGGATTCTTTTAGACTTACATTCCCTTCCCGTATGCTTTTTACCTCACTACCATACAATGATATACCGGCCTCATAAGTATCAATAATATGAAATTCATGAAAAGCTTTTCGATTTCTAGCAACAGTTGATCTTTCCATTCTAATAAAAATATACTTAAAGATACAAGAAGCTCCTAAAGATCTACAAGCTTTATTACTTGCTAACAAAGAACCTATCTATATAAAATCCTAAATAATTTCGGTAGTTTTATTTTGCCCGGGTGGCGGAATTGGTAGACGCGCTAGATTCAGGGTCTAGTATCCAGTAGGATGTGCTGGTTCAACTCCAGTCTCGGGCACAATTTTAATCTCAATAAACCAAAAATTTATTATTAATGAAAATCTTAATAATTGAACCATACTACACCGGCTCCCATAAATCATGGTCTATTGGATTTAAAAAAAATAGTTCTCATAGTATAAAAATATTGAGCATGAAAGGCCATTTTTGGAAATGGAGGATGCATGGAGGTGCTGTTACAATGGCGAATAAATTCCATTCATTAAATTATAAACCAGACTTAATTCTAGCTTCTGATATGCTAGATCTCTCAACGTTTGTTTCCTTAACTAAAAGAGAAACAATTGGAATTCCTATTGTACTATATTTTCATGAAAATCAGATTACATACCCTTGGTCAAAAACTGATAGAGATATTATGAAAAATCGAGATAATCACTACGGCTTTATAAACTATACTTCTGCCTTATCAGCAGATTTTATTCTATTTAACTCTAATTTTCATATGAATTCATTTTTAAATATCCTTCCAACATTTTTAAAACAATTCCCTGATTATAATGAACTCGAAACTGTAAATACAATAAAACAAAAAAGCAATGTTCTATATCTAGGGCTTGATCTAAGAAAGTTCGATAAAATAAAAACAAAAAAAACAAAAACCCCTCTTATATTATGGAACCATCGATGGGAATATGACAAAAACCCTGAATTGTTTTTCTCTGTTTTAAAAAAAATTCGTTCTAAAGGAGTGAATTTTTCACTAGCAATTATTGGAGAAAATTTTTCTAACTCACCAACAATTTTTGATAGTGCAAAAAAAGATTTTAAGAATCAAATTATCAAATGGGGTTATTTAAATTCTAGAAAAAATTATGCTGAATGGCTTTGTAAATCCGATATTCTTCCCGTAACATCAAATCAAGAGTTCTTTGGAGCAAGTGTCATGGAAGCAATTTATTGTAATACATGGCCTATATTACCAAAGCGACTTACATATCCTGAACTAATTCCTAGAGATTTACATAATACCCATTTGTATCAAAGCGAGAAGGAATTAATTAATAAGTTAACCTGGGCATTAGAAAATTTATCATCAATTCGAAAAAACAAATTAAAATTTATTTCAAAACGATTTGACTGGAAAAATATATCCCCTATCTTTGACAAGACTTTAACTGAGGTAAAAGAAAAATATTAAAACAGATTGATTATTTTAGGAAAATTACTTTTTCAGCTTTCATAATAACACCATCAGATTCAAATAAGATAAAATATAATCCGGTACTAGCAAGGATATTTTTTTCATTTAAACCATCCCAGGTAAGATGCCAACCTCCTGGTGATTTAGTTTCATTAATCAACACTTTAATAATGTTCCCTTGCATATCAACAACAGATACTTTTACATGCATTGGATAAGACGATAAAAATTTTAAAGAGATACTTGAATTAAATGGATTAGGAAAGCTATTATAAATTTTACAGCCCATTGGAATAATTTTTTCCTTTTTAATCCCTAGACTGGAGCGCATACGTACATCGATTACCCTAGGCAAATGATCAGAAGCTAGGTATGTATCTTCAGCCTCTAACCCATAAAAATCTAAAATCTGCTCATCCATAACCATAGTATTAAGAACATAATGCCTCCCAGTATCTAAAACAGCATCAGAATAAAAAATATAATCCAATTTCCCAGGATTATATGATGAATTATCATTTTGCCATGTAAAACCCATACGCTTTTGGGTATGCCTAGAAAATAGGTCTACGATACTTGTTGAATCCCAATCAGGAAAAAAATCACTACCAAATTCATTTTCATCAACTATGTCACCTACTCGAATAGTTTCTACTTGTTGCTTAAATCCTACAAAATTAAAATCACCTAGATGAATAAAAGGGGTCCCAAATTCTAGATTAAAAGATCCATCACCAAGTAATATCCAATCTCTCCAAACACCTGCAAATTCATCAACCTGTTCTTGGCGATCTTCGTTGTTCCCACAACAGGATAGATGAGAATTAATTATAAGCAAGCTTTTACCTAATTCTTGTTCAGTATTTAATAATGCACACATAGTTCTATCTGAGCTGATAAGGCTAGCATCGCCAATAATAGGGAACCTAGATAGGATTACCAAATCTCTATAGGTCCAGCTTGCATGCCAGATATCTTGAGGAAACCAAGACTGAATAACATCATCTATTTGGCTCCAATCAGAGTGCTCTTGCAGAGCAATTATATCAGGATTAATAGCTTGGAAAATCCTTTTAAAATGTGGTTGACGATCTGAATCTAAGATACCCTCGTTTAGTGTATTATAAGAAAGAATTCTAATATCTTCTTCATCTATTTTTTCTAGCGGAATTGGAAATGCAGAAGGTATTATATCATCTTCAATAGTAAAATATATACCCCCTGATTCATCTGGTAATTGATCAGATCCTCCTCCTGATTCAACAAATATAATACGAGCTTCTTCTAATGAATGAGTATTGTTTAATGTAAGCACCGTTGAATTACGCGATAACCCTATCTCGAACTCTTGAGATGTTATTGTAGGTCCAATTCTTAAAATGATGTCATTCTGCATCAATTCGATAGCTTGACCATTATAGTATTGATATCCCGAACGTTCACCGAAACACCAATCTAACTCCGCGCCAATACCAGCTATAGGGTGACCTGTGTTATTATCATTATCTGCATCAATATACATATGAAACTCGTTCCAATCTTGGAAAAGAAATTCACCAGAATGAAAACTTACGTAAATAAAAACAAAATCATTATCATATGTAATCTTTAAGTTAAAGAAATCAGATAATATTCCATCATTTTCAGGATCAGAATAAATTATAGGGATATCACTCCAGTCTTCAAACTGACCATCAATTATTATAGGATCTCCTGCGAATAAAACAGATACGTATAAAATGAAATATCCATAATAAGATAATCTATCCATCATTTATATTGTCAGTTCATTTTTTAATAAGATCTAAGACTAGTCTAATTCCCCACCCTGTCGCGCTTCCTCTTGGATTAATACTACTAGGCTTAACACCCCAAGCAGTACCAGCTATATCAAAATGGACCCAAGGAATATCATTGCCAACAAAAGATTTTAAAAAAGCAGCACCTGCAATTGTGCCTGCTTGTCCTGGTGCGCCCGTATTTTTGACATCAGCAATGTTTGATTTTACCTGCTCACAATATTCACTCCATAGTGGTAATTGCCATACCTTCTCAGATGTAATTTTTGATGATTTTTTAATTTTCTTTATTAAAGATTTATCATTACCTAAAATACCAGTTGCTACACTTCCTAGAGCAACAACTACCGCACCCGTAAGTGTGGCAAAATCAAGGACAAACTCTGGATCATAATGTTTGCTGGCATAAGACAAAGCATCTGCAAGAATTAATCTACCCTCAGCATCTGTATTTAATACTTCAATAGTTTTTCCATTATAAGCAGTTAGTATATCTCCTGGTTTATAGGCTTTTGATCCTGATAAGTTTTCAGTAGAAGGGACTATACCTACTAAATTAATGTTTGGCTGTAAATTACTTATTGCTTTGAAAACTCCTAGCACTACAGCTGCGCCGCACATATCATATTTCATTTCATCCATTTTTGAAGCAGGTTTGATTGAAATTCCCCCAGAATCAAATGTAAGTCCTTTACCAACGATAATTTTTGGTTTTTTATTACCTCCATTTTTGTACTCGAGAATTATAAATTTAGGGGGTTCATCACTTCCTTGAGCGACACCTGCTAATGCGCCCATACCCATATTGGTAAATTCTTCTCTATCAAAGACTTTTACATACATATTCTTTGCTTTTGAAATATCAATTGCAGCCTGTTCTAGGAAACTAGGTGTCGCCACATTCGCTGGAGAATTTGCTATATCCCTAGAAAAACACACTGCATTAGCCAAAGAAACACCATCTCGAATCTGTGTTTTTGAACAGCCTATCATAGTTACACTCTTAACTATGGTGAATTTTCTTTTATTTGTTTTATAATCAAGATATTTGTAGCTGCCAAGAATTATACCTTCAGCGAGTGCATTAAAATCATTTTCATTGCAGAAACATTCTATAGCAAAAGAATCAATTTTTTTTAAAGAAACAGAACGCGAAGCAGCTGCAGCTATTAAGCGAACATTTTTGGGTCCTAACCGGTCTTTTTTGCCAAGACCTAACATTAAAATTATTTTGTTTTCAAAATAAAAAAAGTTGACTCTACCTACCTTCTTTTCAGATTTAGATATATCTAACATTTTTCTTAATGAACCATTGAACTCGTCATCGATTTTTTTTGCAAGTGGAGTCAAAGATCCGTCTTTATAAATACCAACAGCAATAATTTTTTCATTAATTGATTTCCAACTACTCTTTGTAGCATTTATAGATTGTAGATGAGCCATTTGATTATTCCTTATTTAAATATTTAATAATATCTTTTTTCAATTTTATTTCGACTAAATACTAATAGTGTATGATGTATTCTGAATGAATTTATTAACTTATTACTTACAGTAATGAAGATATTTAATATAAAAGCTGAAGAAAAAAAATCTGCCTTTTTATTAGGTGTCTTATTTTTTTGCATCATATCAGTTGGCATAACCGCAAGCGCCGCAAGAGATTCCTTTTTTCTTGTCAAATACGATAGATCAATTTTGCCTCTTATGTTTGTAGCAATTGCTTTTACAATGTATTTGGTGATACCTATCTATAAATCTATAATTAAGAGTAAAGATCAAATCTTCATTATTTCCATATCCACAACAATATTTTCTTTGAGCCTCTTTTTAATTCAAAAATCATTAAATGGTTATGTAATTCCACTTCTTTTTATTTGGGTGGAAATAATAAATGTATTATCCGTAATGCAGTTCTGGATACTTGCTGGTGAAATTTTTAATCCTCGACAGGCCAAACGTTTATTTAGCCTTATTGCTTCAGGAGGTTCATTCGCAGCAATTATTTCTGGATATTCAATAAAGCCATTCGTACAAACATACGGATCCGAGAACCTGCTAAATCTATCTATCTTTTTCCTAGTTGGATCACTTTTGGTAGTCCAATTATTAAGAGGCCAAAATGATAATGCTGTTCAAAATTCAAAAACTGAAGGCTTAAATGAAATACCAATAAAATTAGGGAACTATCTAAGGTCTATTGCTATTATGATTGGTATAGCTGCGTTTATTTCTAAAATTATTGATTACCAATTTAAAATTATTGCTGTGAATATTTTTCCAGATCAAAATCAATTAGCAAGTTTTTTTGGTTCATACTATATGAGTACTGGATTAGCTACAATAATTATGCAGTTTTTTGTTACTAGCCCTATTCTCACGCGATTGGGCGTGGTCACGGCACTTGGAGTTTTACCAATTTTTGTTGGAATAGGCTCTATAAGCTTTCTTATTTATGGAACATTAGCCGCGATTTTCTTTTCAAAGTTCTCAGATCAAGTTTTTAGGTTCTCAACCAATTCGGCTGTTACCGAGATACTTTGGATTCCTGTTTCAAAGCTTAAAAAAAGTACATTTAAACCACTAATCGATGGATCAATAAAATCAGGAATGGAAGGCTTAGCCGGGATAACAATATTTGTTCTATTATATTTTGGGTTTATGTCTGAGGATAATGTATACATTCTCAGTATAATTTGTTTAGGACTTATTTTATTATGGATATGGAATAATCGGAAGCTAGGGTCGGGTTATGTAAATGCACTTATTAAGGCAGTAAAAAACAGGCAACTAAATCTTGAAGAGTTAAAAATTGATATCAGTGATAATAAGATCATAGAAACCATAGATAATTCTTTAAATAGTAAAAATATTACCGAGCAATTATTTGCAATTGATCTAATTAATGACCTGCCATTAAATCCCTGGAAAAATACTTTAAGAAAATTATTTGAAAGTGGACCTGATAAACTTAGAAAAAAAATTCTAAAAACTTCTTGGTTGAATCATGATATCATATCAAGTGAAACAATTTCAGAAAAAATAAAGCATAAGACCCAAATACAATCCGATGCAATATTATGCGCAGGCGATAGAAAAATATTTTCATGTTTTTCATTTTTAGAGGAATTACTAAATGATCAAAATTTAGAAATTAAATCATCTTCATCTATCTCAATTCTCAAAATGAATAATAAACATGAAAAAGCTAAAACAATTCTTCATGAACTACTGAATCATAAAGAAAACCAAATAATAGCAAAAACAATTACCTTTTTAATCAATTCTAATAACTTAATCGATAAAAAAACTATTCTTAGATTATTAAGTCATGATTCTTTAGAAGTTAGAAGAGAAACGATAAAGGTTTCAGGATCATACCCCTCCACTGATTTAATTAATCCGCTGATTAGAAATCTATCTATATCAAGTCTATTTGATGATATAGTTGATGCATTAGAAACACAAAATAAATCAGATATAATAATTGAAATATCAAAAGTTTTACAAGAACCTCAGATAACAGTAAGATTAAAAAAAGGAATATTCCAGATTTTAAAAGAATATCACAATCAGGAATCCATCGATTTACTTCGATCAGGTTTAAAAGAAAAAGATATATCAATCGCATCAATTGCTGCAGATTCTCTTCATATTATTTCCAAAAATATTAAAATCAATTACACTACTCTAAAAAAAATAGATTCTGATATTTCTAATATTGCTGAATATGGTTATATGCTTCACATTTTTAGAAACAATTTTGAACTAAGTCAAGGCACTCTCCTTCTTATCGATCAAATTAATAGTGACCTCAAAGAAATTGTTCCGATATTGCTAAAACTTGGTGTTTTAGAAAGCCCGAAGATACCATTAGAAACCTATATACAATATTTCCATAGCGATGACAAAGATTTATTACCTCTAGTATTAGAATTAGTTGAGTCAGTTTTTAAAAAAGAAAATAGTGATAAAATTATACCTTTAATTGAAACTGATGTAGATAAAATAAAAATAGCTTACAAATTATACCCGGGAATTTTAGAGGATAAGGAAAATGTATTTCTAACCTGGGTGGAGAATAATCATAATTGGAAATCCATAATATCGATTGATTATTTATTAAATAATGATCAAATAGATTTATTAAGTAGAGCTAACTGGGATAATATTGACCTTGATATTTTTTCTAAAAATTTTTTTAACCAAAAACAATTAGCTCTCTTGCAGGAGAGCTTTAAACCAAAATTCTTTTCAGAGAAGGGAAAAAATATGTACTCTAATCTAGAAAAAACAATTATCCTAAAATCTGTAGAGCTGTTTGAAAACATCACTGGAGATGTATTAAGCAAAATTGCCCAAATAGCATCAGAAAAGCATTTGGAGGTCAATCAAAATCTTTTCAAAAAGGACGATATAGGTAATTCCATGTTTGTAATTATTTCTGGTGAAATTAATGTCCACCAAAATGATAAAATTATTACTAATCTAAAAAGCGGGAGTTTTTTAGGCGAAATGTCTCTGCTTGATCACAAGCCAAGGTCAGCAGATGCAACTTCAAAAACCGAAACAACATTATTGGAAATCAGTCAAGAAGGTTTTTATGAATTAATGATTAAAAACCCTGAAATAATGAGACAGATTATGAAGCAGCTTACATATAGAATTAGAAAAATGAACTCTAAACTTCAGAACTCCCCAAAATAAGATTCTCTACAACTGAAGGATCGGCAAGTGTTGAAATATCGCCTAAATTATCCTGTTCTCCTTCTGCAATTTTTCGAAGAATTCTTCTCATTATTTTTCCTGATCGTGTCTTGGGTAGGCCAGGCGTAAACTGAATTTTATCTGGTTTTGCATGAGGACCAATCTCTTTAGTAACCGTAGCTAATATGTTTTCTTGAATAATATCCGACGGTTCAGTGCCTGTCATTAATGTGACAAATGAGTAGATACCCTGCCCTTTTATATCATGCTGAAAGCCAACAACGGCTGCCTCAGCAACACCACTACTTTTACCAATAGCTCCTTCGACTTCTGCAGTTCCAATTCTGTGACCAGACACATTTAAAACATCATCAACGCGTCCTGTTATCCAATAATATCCATCGTTATCCCTGCGAGCACCATCTCCAGTAAAATAATAACCTGGAAACATTGAGAAATAAGTATCAATAAATCTCTGATGATCTCCATAAACTGTTCTCATCTGCCCTGGCCAAGAAGATTTAATTGCTAGTAATCCAGAAACATTATTTCCTTCTAATTCATCACCCTCTTCATTCAACAATACTGGCTCAATACCAAAAAATGGAAATGTTGCTGAACCTGGTTTAGTTACAGTAGCACCGGGCAATGGAGTCATCAACATTCCTCCCGTTTCAGTTTGCCACCAGGTATCTACAATAGGACATTTTTCTTTCCCAATAATACTATGATACCAAATCCACTCTGGCTCTTTAATTGGTTCTCCTACTGTGCCAAGCAAGCGGAGAGAGGACAAATCTCTAGAATTTACCCAATCATTTCCTTCTTTCATAAGGGCTCTCAACGCTGTAGGGGCAGTATAAAATTGATTTACTCTGTGTTTATCTACCACATCCCAAAATCTTCCAAAGTCTGGAAAATTTGGTACACCTTCAAACATTACTGTTGTAGCCCTATTTGCGAGCGGACCATAGATAATATAGGAGTGTCCTGTTATCCAACCGAGATCAGCCGTGCACCAATAGATATCCCCCTGTTTATAATCAAATACCAACTTAAAACTAAATGTAGTGTAGACTAAATATCCACCTGTAGTATGTAAAACCCCTTTAGGCTTTCCCGTTGAACCAGAAGTATAAAGAATAAATAGTGGATCTTCAGCCTCCATTTCTTCAGGTATGCATTTTGAATCAACTCCAGAAACTGCCTCATGCCACCATATATCCCGATCGGTATCCATTTGAACCTGCTGGCCTGTGCGTTTAACAACTACAACATATTTAATAGATGGCGTCTGTGATACTGCATTATCAGCATTTGACTTCATAGGAATATTATTTTTTGTTCCGCGCACCCCCGTATCCTGAGTTACTAAAATTTTGCACTCTGAATCATTTATTCTATCTCTAAGAGAGTCACTACTAAAGGCTCCAAAAACAACAGAATGAATAGCACCAATTCTAGCGCATGCTAGCATAGCAATAGCTAGCTCTGGTATCATTTGCATATAAAGACATACTCGGTCACCTTTTTTGACCCCCAAAGATTTTAAAGCATTCCCAAAAATAGAGACCTCTTTTAATAATTCACCATATGTAAATCTTCTAGATTGATTGGGATCATTACCTTCCCAAATAATCGCAGTATGATCTTTATAACCAGCCTCAATATGCCTATCTAAACAATTATAGGTAATATTGAGTTTTCCTCCATCAAACCACTTGATTTGCCCAGCATTAAAATCAAATTCTCTTACATTCTTCCATGGTTTTATCCAATCAATTTTTGAGGCTTGATCTTCCCAAAACTTTATTGGATCATCAATAGATTTTTTATATAAATCATTATACTCATCCATTGATTTAATATGGGCGTTTTTTGAAAAATCCTGACTAGGTTTAAAAGTTTTTTCCATATTTATCCCTCACTCTGTTTTAGCTTATGCGCGACTTTCTTGTATAAACCATTGCCTTGTTTTTTTACAGATACCATAGTGAAAATTGCAGTACAGGCAAGTTTCTGATCTTTTTTTATTGTTTCTTTAAATGCATCAACTTTTATTACGATCGAAGAAATTCCTTTTTTTATAATTTTTGCATTAAAATTAACCCAATCACCTACATGAACAGGTTGGGTAAACTCTATGGTATCAATAGCTCTAGTAACAGCGGCATCAACATTGGTATTCTTCAGATAACGATGCG
>CAYFIF010000035.1:0-14531 GCA_964343085.1 uncultured bacterium
AATACGATACCTTTTTCTGAGAATATTGGTTTTGTTATGGACGTTGACCCAGATGATCCAGAAGATTTAGACATGCCATTCTGGGTTACGGCGCATGAGATGGGGCATCAATGGTGGCCGCACCAGCTAAGTGGAGGAAATGTTCAAGGGTCTGGGTTTTTGAGTGAAGGGTTGGCCGAGTATTCTGCTGTATCTCTTTTAGAAAAAGAAAAAGGACAAAAGCAGCTAAGAAAATTTCTAAAATACGAATTGGATAAATATTTGATGGGCCGGTACTCAGAGCAAAAGTATGAACCTTCTATAATAAAAACAGAAAACCATCCTTATATTCATTACAATAAAGCAGGGCTTATGATGTATACCCTATCTGACTTTATTGGCAGAGATGTTTTTAATAATGCTTTGGGTAGATTTATTGAAAAATTTCGATATCAATCTGACCCATATACTAATATTGGGGAGTTTATAAAATCAATTCGTGAGGAAACACCGGATGATTTGCAATATCTTATTTCTGACACATTTGAAAAAATTACTCTTTACGAAAATAAAGCAAAAGAGGCATATGCTATTGAGAATGAAGATGGCACGTTTACAGTTACTATGGAAATAGAAGTGAAAAAAGTTTATTCAGATAGCGTAGGGAACCAAACCGATGCTAAGCTAAATGATTGGCTAGAGATTGGAATTATGGGTGAAAAGTTGGTAGATGGAAAAATGAATGAGTTCCCTATTTATCTTGAAAAAGTATTTGTAACAGATACACTAAAAACTTTTAATGTCCGGGTTGATCAAAAGCCGTTAAAAGCGGGCATTGACCCTATGAACAAATTTGTAGATCGAGACACCAGAGATAATTTAGTTCGTGTATCAATAAAAAATAAAAAAAGCTCCTAATAAAGAACGATTATATTTTTTCTTTTTTCTGAAAATAATTGTCTTTTTGTTTTAGCTATAAACACATGTATCTATAATTTTGTAAATTAAGACTCTCCAAGGTAAATCAAAAAACCATTTTAGTAGGGTGTTTGCTTATGTCAAATTGGGACAAAGAGTTATTTATTGAAGATTTAAGAAAAAATTGTAATAGAGAAATATCAAAAATAGGTGTCTCAATAATTGAATTTGCTGAGAGCCATGGTACTGATCTTAGTTGGGGCCGTGGTTCGGAGTATGGGACACTGACCTACAGGTGTGATTCAGATGAAGGTCCTGTTCCGCTTTTTCACATGACATCCAAAGGCCAATTAAATTTGCAGATAAATTTTATGCGCAATAAGGGAATCCCTCCTATGGTAATATTAGATATTGTATTAAAACTTGAATCAAATTTTCTTCGTGATTATGATGAAGAAGGGTATCCTAGCGATGTTTTTATACCAATGGAGGATTTGTTTCATACACAATCCCAGGTCGATAAGTTTATTAAAACAATGGAAGGCGCCACCTACAGATTAAAACAGTAATAAATAGCTTTCTATATGTTTAATCTCATTTTGAATAAGACTATTTCTTCTTGTACTTTATAGTGCCTTATTTTTAAACCTGGAATTATGAAAATTCTTTTTTTGTTTTTGATCATTCCTGTTTTTTATTTATCTGCTAATGAACTTCCAATAGGTTTTACGGAAGAGGAACGTTTGCGAGAACATGAGATTTTCTTTATGGGCAGAACGACAGACCCGCCACCAATGCCAATAAGAAACGTTGCGGAATATGAAAAAATGCAAGGGGTGGTCATTCGATACCCTTTGGGGATTTCTACAGATCTTATTGCGGAAATGTCTGAGGATGTAATTATCTACTGTTTGGTTTCAGCATCAATGCAGAATAATGCCTTGGCTACGATGGAAAATAGTGGAGTCAATATTAATAACTTAGAGTTTGTTGTTGGGCCTACAGATAGTTATTGGACACGAGACTATGGCCCTTGGTGGGTTGTAGATGGTAACAATGATATGGTCATAGTAGATTTTACTTATAACAGACCTCGTCCAAATGATAATGACGCGCCCTCCAAAATGGCTGATTTTTTTGGTGTCCCTTATTTTTCGACAGATTTGATTCATGCTGGAGGAAATTATATGACTGATGGTTTAGGGATTTCAGCTTCTTCTGACTTAGTATATTTTGAAAATGAGGTTTCAGATGAAGAAGTTCTCCAATTAATGCAAGACTATTATGGAGTTGATTCATACCACGTAGTGCCGGATCCAAATAACACATACATAGATCATATTGATTGCTGGGGTAAATATCTTAGTCCAACCAAAGTTTTAATACGTGAAGTTCCAGCCACACATATGCAGTATGATGAAATAGAGCAAACTGCAAATTATTTTGCGAGTACAAACAATAGGTGGGGTGAACCTTGGGAATTATTTAGGGTTTATACTCCTCAGGATCAGCCTTATACAAATTCATTAATACTGAATGAAAAAGTTTTTGTTCCTACTACAGGCAGTAGTTGGGATGATGATGCTTTAGCAGTCTATGAGAATGCAATGCCGGGATATGAGATATTAGGATTTAGTGGATCTTGGGAGTCTACAGACGCGTTGCATTGCCGTATTAAAGGTATCCCGGATCTAGAGATGCTTCAATTATTTCACAATCCGATTAACGATTCGACTTATCCAGGAGATTTAGGTTACCAGGTCCAAATTGAAATCAGTCCATTGAGTGGCGAAGAATTAATCACTGACTCGCTTTTGTTATTTTGGAAACTCCATGATATGATTAATTGGAATATTGAACCGCTAGTAGGTATTGATTCTATTTCTTCAAGTAATTTAAAGTATGGTTGGATCCCTCCTCAGACTAATAATTCAGAAATCCAATATTACTTCAAGGCTGCAGATTCATCAGGGAGAGTGGAGCATCATCCGATGTCTGGTTATCATAAATTTTTAGCATTGCCTACCGATGTATGCCAGGATTGGATTATTGGTGATTTAGATAATTCAAACTCAGTTAATGTAGTAGATATTCTTTTATTAGCTGACCAGGTTTTAGCTACTACTCCATTAGGTTTATGTCCGCCAACAACAGCCGATATAAATGGCGATGGTTTTGTTAATGTTATTGATATAATATTTCTAACAAACTTAATTCTATACCCATAATTCATGCCTTTTTTAGTATAATTATAATTGTTTATAGAATAAGTTTTAGGCCTTTTTAAGGAGAAAATGTGAATAATAAAGTTAAAAATGTAAATGAATGGACTCGAGAAATAGAGGTAAAACTTTCTTGGGATGAAGTTGAATCTGATTTTAATAATAATTTAAAAAAATTCAGTAAAAAAGTAAAAATTCCTGGTTTTAGATCTGGGAAAATACCACGTGATAGACTTTTGCAGCAGTTTCAGCCCAACTTGGAAGCTGATTTTGTTGATAATTATTTGAATAAATATTATTTACTAGCTTTGAATGAATCTAATCTCAAACCAGTAAACCAAGCTGAAATAGCTGATCTTAATTTTCATATGGGGAGTGATTTGTCTTTTAGGGCAAAATTCGAGATTGAACCACTGAATTCCCTTCCCAGCTTCAAGTCAAACATGGTTGAGGTGCAAGAGACTCACTACATACACGATAGCAAAGATATTGATGATGCGATAATCCAATTGAGAAGATCTAATGCTAGTATTGAGAAAATCAATTCAGGGGCAGAAGAGGGTGATTTTTTAGTATGCTCTCTTCAAAAACTTGATGAGTCTGGTTTGCCAATTATTGGGAAAAAATATGAGAAACAATATCTCAAAGTTGGTTCTGGTTCATTCACAGATGATCAGAAAGAAAAACTTATAGGTCTTAAACCCAATGATAAAACTCGATTAACATTACCAATAAATAAAAATGGCGAGAAAGCAGAATATGAAGTTTTTGTTAATAATATTGAGAGAGAGGTCCTACCGCCTTTAGATAATGATTTCATTAAAAAGATAAACCCAGAACTTGAATCAGTAGATGCCTTAAAAAATGATGTTGAAGAAAAAATTAAATCAAATTTCAAAGAGAGATCAGAAACTTCTTTTGAGCAAGAATTACTTGATAAAATTATAGAAAAAGTAAATCCAGTTTTTGCTCCGAGCATGGTTGAAAATTATTTAGATAACATTGTTAAGGATTTGAAGGAAAAAAATAAAAGAACAAATAACAATGTAAATGATGATGAAATTCGCAACCAATACAGAAAAATTGCTGAGAGGAATATTAAATGGTACTCCGTTAGAAAACTAATTATTGAACAAAACAATATACATGCTGACAACGACAGCATTACTCTCGAGATTGATAAGTTAGTAAAAAATAGTCCTGATTCTGAGAAGCAGATAAGGACTTTTTACAAAAAACCAAGCAATAGAAAAAAGATTGAAGATGATATAATTGAAAATAAAATCTTTGAATACCTTAAGCAATTTGTTAAAGTCAAAGTAGTTGAGGTAAAAACAAAAGAACTACGTAATGAGGGTAAAGATCATGAGTGAAAAAATTTTAAACCAGCTAGTGCCAATGGTTGTTGAACAATCAGGCAGGTCTGAGCGTGCCTTTGATATATTTTCTCGATTACTCAAAGAGAGAATTATATTTTTAGGGACCCCTATTGATGATACAATTGCATCCTTAATTATTGCTCAACTTCTTTTTTTAGAAGCCGATAATTCAGATAAAGATATTTATTTATACATAAACTCTCCTGGAGGCATTATTACTTCTGGTATGGGAATATACGATACTATGCAATTTATTAAACCTGATGTTTCAACAATTTGCCTTGGCCAAGCCGCGAGCATGGGGGCGTTTCTACTTGCAGGAGGTGCAAAAGGAAAACGATATGCTTTACCAAACTCAAGGATTATGATTCATCAACCGCTTGGAGGTGCAGAAGGTCAGGCAACAGATATAAAAATTCAGGCAGATGAAATTTTAAGGATGAAAAATCAATTAAATAAAATATTAGCTAAAAACACAGGACAAACGTTAAAAAAAATTGAATCAGATACAGATCGTAATAATTTTATGAATTCTCAAGAAGCAAAAGATTACGGAATTGTAGACTCAATTTTGACCAAAAGAAAATGAGTTTAAAAAAAGGTAAGAATAAAAAGCTAGGGATTTCACTTAGTGAAAATGCCGATTCCAACAATGAGGGTTTTAGAGTTCGTTTACAGAAGCCAGCAAAGATAAAATCTTACTTAGATGCTCATATAATTGGCCAAGAGCATGCGAAAAAATCCATCGCAGTATCGGTTTATAATCATTATAAAAGAATAATTCATCAATCATATCAATCTGATGTTGAAATAAGTAAAAGCAATATTTTATTGATTGGGTCAACTGGAACTGGGAAAACCTTGATAGCTGAAACACTGGCTAGATTTTTATCTGTTCCTTTTGCAATCGCTGATGCAACTACATTGACAGAAGCTGGTTACGTTGGAGATGATGTAGAGAATATTTTAGTAAGATTATTGCAGGTCGCAAATTATAATATAATAGCGGCTGAAAAAGGAATTATCTATATTGATGAGATTGATAAAATAGGTCGAAAAAGCTCAAGCACCTCTATTACTAGAGACGTAAGTGGAGAGGGTGTTCAGCAAGCATTATTAAAGATTCTGGAGGGAACAATTTCTAACGTTCCTCCTAGAGGAGGGAGAAAGCATCCGGAGCAAAGTTTAATTTCCATTGACACTTCTAATATTTTATTTATCTGTGGTGGCTCTTTTTCTGGGCTTGAAAATATTATCCAAGATCGAATGGGTAAGTCTGATTTTGGTTTTGGGAAAAATAATTATAAAATTAATAAAAATTCTTCAAAAAGTTCTTTTTCTGATGTAAGTCAGGAAGACTTAATTAAATATGGTATGATACCTGAATTGGTTGGACGCTTGCCTGTATTAGCCGCACTTGATAGACTTTCTGATTCTGATATGTTGAAAATACTTACTCAACCAAAGAATGCACTGGTAAAGCAATATGAAAAACTTTTTTTAATTGAAGGAGTCGAGCTAGAGTTTCATGCCCAAGCTCTTGAAGAAATTGTAGTACTATCAAAAAAAAGAAACTCTGGGGCGAGGGCCCTGCGTTCAATAATGGAAGAATCATTACTTGATATTATGTATGATATTCCAGATTTAGAGGACGTAGAAAGAGTTGTGATTACCAGAGATTCAATTCGTAAAGGATCTCCGCCAATATTTAAAAAAAATAGGACAAAAAAGTCAGCCTAATTGGATGTCTTGAACAGATCCTTTTTTTATTTTATTATCACTTGTATTAAAACTAAAGAAATACACTGTCTAAGCTTAATTTTTTTATAACAATAGATCAATTATGGCTTGATCGGTGGAAAAACTCTAGTATTAGAAACAATATGTATATATCAAACTAAATTATTAAATTTGTTTCCTTGTTTTGTTTGGGAGCCGATTTATTTATTTTGAAATGGAAAAAATAAAATATTCTATCTTTACAGTTTTTTTGTTTATTTTTTTAACTCGCTGTGAAAAGCCAGTTGAATCCGAGGATATCATTTCTGAAGATGGGGCCACTAGTACACTAGACAACTCATCAGTTGGAACTGGTGCTGAGGGAAGGATTAGTGATTATTTTTATAATTTTGAGGATCAGGTAGAAGCAAAATTCTTTAGGTATAGGCCATCGATTCTTCAATATGATTATGGTTCCTACTATAGCTTTCTACGTAAGGATCCTCCGTCAATGTTTTATAAAACTTTTTCAGATTATTTAGTGTCTATGAAACCACTTTCTAGCGACAGCATTAATTATACCAGAAGGCATTACATTGATAGCCTATCTGTTGAAGATAGAATAGTAAATGATTCCATATTAATATCATCCAGCCAGTTTAAGAATTTAGAAAGCCTTGAGTGGGATTTTGAGGCCGAACCGTCACAACAACGCTACCGTTTAAGAAATTCAGAGTGGGTTCAATCTGATACAATGATATATTATGCAGATACTTTTGATGTTAGTGCATATAGGGCTGTAGTAGACACACCATATATAGATAGTGGGATTTTATTTGTTGACTCTTCTGAGTGGAAAGATACTAACTATGTTTTTATGTCCTCTGAGCCTGTTAGGTTTGTTGCTGGATTTCAATTTGTTAGACAACAATTGAGTAATGATTCCCTTGTTTTCCGTGATAATACTGATTGTAATGATAATGGCCAGTGGGACGTTGGTGAGAATATTGTTCAGGATTATAATCAGGATGGAAAATATGAGATCCTTTATGAGTTTGATGATCAGAATGGTAACGGAGTTTATGATGATGGTACTGATATAGCATTATCAGATTTTAATGGTGACGGTATTTATGGGATAGTTTATGAATTTGAAGATATGGGGAATGAATTATGGGATGTTGCCGAAATTTGGTATGATATTGATGGTGACAGTTTGTATGATTTGAATGAGCCTTATCAAGATCGTAACTGCAACCAAAAATGGGATAATGAAGAGATCTACACAGATGCTAATCTGAATGGATCTTATGACTTAGGGGAGGACTTTATTGATAGAGGTAATGGGATATATGATAACGCTGAATCTTACACTCTTGAGGATATTGATGGTGATGGGACAGAGGAAAAAGCTTTATACCTTCTATCTGATAGACCTGATAATTTATTGGTAGACTGGTCAGATCCTAATAACCCCGTAGCAAAAATGGAGATAAACTTAAATGACAGTCTGGTTGATCGCTGGGGCAATGTCTATAACAATATAATAGAGTCAGTTAATTTTACTGATGTTAAATATAAAGATGTTGGTGATATTGATTCGTTAGTTACACTTTATACTCGAAAAAAGGTGGGTCATATCACTGGAAGTGAAAAAGAACCAGACGACTATTATATTACTAAATCCGAGTGGATGTCATCTAATCTTGGTGTAGAAGAGCGCAAATATAATTATCATATCTTTTATGAGGAAGATCACTTAAATCAGGTTGTATATCCATCCTATTTTTTACCTGAAGGCTTTTATTATACTCCTAACCAAATAGAGGATGGCTTCTGGCAAAAGTCTCAGTTGGAAAGTGAAATCTTATACTATACCTATAACGGGTTATTGCGAGATGGTGAGCAGGTTGATACATCTTACTATGATACAACATCAGTGGCGGTATATTTTATCGAAAAATCTTTTGAAGTAAATAGCTCAGAGGTCAAAGTTCCTGCTGCTAAAAACAGATACGATGATCTAGGCGTTTCAGGTATTTTGTGTCTTAGAGATAGTTCAATCGTGTTAGATGCGAGCGAGTGTCCTTCTGTAGATACTACTTTTACTGATTGTTTTAAAATCACCCTAAAAAAGACTATGACCATGGTTGGATCGGGTGTTGAATTTGGGCAGCGTACAAATACATGGCTTGCAAAGGGACATGGTGTCGTAAAAAGTGAGGTTGACGTCCGATGGACTGAGCATCCTTTTCAATCAGAAAACACCTATAATGGTATTCCTGATGAAAACAATGAGGCTTGGGTTGGGCTTAGTCGTATTGAGCTAGCCGAAATTAGTATTGGGACCCAAAGTAACTTATTTAGGAGATTATCTAATCCTGCAACTGAGATTAAATTAAAAGAGCTAGTAAATAACCCTGATTTTGATTTTGATCCCTTTATCCTAAGTCCTCAGGCTGGAATAAATACAATAGATTTAAGAGAGCTTATTAGATGAAAAAATATTTGATATTAATTTTTGCGATTTTTAGCTCGACTTTAATTATTGCGGGTACAGATGGTACGATTCGTGGTAAGGTAACTGATATTGATGGTATGTCGTTACCTGGTGCAAATATAATTATCCCAGAACTTGGTATAGGTGCAGCAGCGGATATGGATGGGAACTATATTTTACTCAATGTTCCGGTTGGTCAGTATGATGTGACTGTTCAGATGATAGGATATCAAAAGCAAACTATGAAGAGCATAACGGTTACCATGGACCAGTCTTTATGGCTTAATTTTAAACTCCCTGAGGCAGTAGTTGAAGGTGATGAAGTGGAAGTTTTGGGTACACGCCCTCTAGTTGAAAAAGGAACCACCTCCAAAAAAGTTACTGTTAGTAAAGAAACTATAAAAGCTTTGCCGATAAGAGATTTATCAGAGCTGTATACACTCCAATCTGGGGTAATAAAAATTGATAGTAAGACAAAATCTATTCCGGGTCATCAAGATCGAGGCTTGGAAGAGATTCACGTAAGAGGAGGTAGAACCGGAGAGGTCGCGTATATGATGGATGGAATGTATGTTAGAAACCCAATACATGGGGGTAAGGGGTCAGGTACAAGGCTCAATCTTTTTGCAATTCGTGAATTTGATTGGCAGCCTGGTGGTTTTAATGCTGAATATGGAGATGCTTTAGCCGCGGTTTCTAATTGGCATACATCTACTGGAAGAGATGAAATAGAATATCATTTTAAGTATGAGACTAGCAAGGTTGGTGCAATGATTAATTCAGCCGCAGGTAGAGAACTATCAACAGAAAATTACGATCTGCTTAGAGGATATGACGATTATAATATTGGTTTGGGGGGGCCTATTTTAGGAATCCCTAAGCTAAATTTTTGGATATCAGGGCAGTATACCAATGAAGATAATTACGAAGTATATAAATTTGATGATAACATATATCGGGGCAAGAAATTCTTTTTAAATCAATTAACTCCTCAAGAATTAGATACTATTGCGATGAACCAAAAGGCCTTAGTCTATCCTTGGGATGATATTGCTGGTTACCGGGGTTTTGGTTTTTCTAAGACTTGGGATGTGTTCGCTAAGTTAAGTTATAAAATTTTAAATAATCTTAAGATTAATTCAACTTACTGGCAGGTAGCAAACCATATGCAGAGCTTTAGCTCTCGATATACTTATTGGGATGAAGGTAAGAACGAGCTCTTTCGAGATACCTATCGCTATACTGTGTCTCTTAATCATTCGCTAACGCCTAGGACTTTTTATACCTTAAGGTATGCGAGGTTTATTCAGGATACTTTTATTGGCGTTCGACAAAGAGATAATGATGGAGATGGTTATCCGAACTGGTTCGAATGGAGAAATAAAGCAGGCTATAAGGATATGTCTGATCCAAATAATCCTTATGTGGTCCCTTATCTTATTGGCGAGGATGGTGATACAATTCGCTATACCAATGTAGATCCAGTCAGTGGTTGGTACCATGGCGCAACTCCTGGTCTTTATAGCTGGGAGATGGCAGAGAACTTTGAAGATAGAAATGGGAATGGGATTTATGATCCGGGAATTGATTTTTTTGATAAAAATATTCATGATGTTGATAACAGTGGAGATTGGACCGGACCTGAGATGATTAAGGAACTCTATTTCAGGGATGGAAGCTACTGGCTCGAGCCGGAGATGTATGAGTCATATGTCAACTTTCAGGATTATGAAAGCATCTGGCATGAGTGGGAAAATGTTCCTGGATATTATATGATCCCAATAAATACTAGTTTTATTCCTGGTTCACCAAATCCATATTATTATATGCCTGATCTAGCAACCGGTGTTGGATGGGATGAGGGTTTTGTTTTTGGTGGGCATGACTATATTTATAGTGATTCTAGGGCAGAGACAAACGAGTATCGTTTTGATATCACATCTCAGTTAACGGATAAGTGGAAGCTGCGAGTAGGGATTGATTGGAAATCTCATAGACTTAATTTTTATGAGGTCGCTGAACCATGGTTGGGAGCGGCAGCTTATACAGCATCTTTTGCTGAATATTGGCAGGACACTGGGCCAGATAGTCTAGTTTTAGGGGATGAGGGTTATGTTGAAGCTGATGAAGGAGAGGAGAATGGTAGGTGGGATCCGGGTGAACAATTTTCAGATGCAAATGGAAATGGCAAATGGGATAGATATAGAGAACCTGTAGAGGTTTCAACTTACTTTCAAAACACTTTTGAAGTTCCTTGGATGGTTATCAATTGGGGTGTGAGGTTGGATGCAGTAGACTACAATGGTCAGATTTGGTCTGATACCTTGGGGAATTATAGTCCAGGGAGACCGTGGTTTTATTCAGATTTGAATAATAATAATAGCTGGGATAATGGAGAGGAGGCTTCTGATGCAGCTGGACTCCCTAGGCAGAAAGTATTTTTGAAAGATTCTAAGTGGTTTTACAAGATTAGCCCAAGAATAGGATTTAGTCATGTGATTACAGATAAATCAACATTTACCTTTAACTATGGACTATATTACCAGACAGTCAGGTTTGCCACAGTATACTTAAACTCAAGTAAAATGGAAAACCCTGAAGAACTTTTTGAGCAAGGCGGTGGAAACACACAGGCCGGAAATTCAACAATTGGAGCAGAGCGTACACAAGAATATATGGCAGGCTTTAATGTCCAGGTTGGAGAGAACTGGTCTTATTCAATTATGGCATGGGCCAAGGATATGGATCAAATGCAACGATTTAATTTTATGCGATCAGGTGTATACAAGTATCAGGTCGCTCAGAATGGCGATTATGGATCGGCAAGAGGTATTGACCTGACTTTAAAGTACAGGGGAAGAGGTTTCTCATCTGAATTTCAATATACTGGATCTATAGCTAAGACAAATAGTGAATATGCCTGGCAAAGTATAAGCGGGCAGTATGTTGATGCTCCTAGTCAGGAGTTTTTGCCTTACTACGATCGACCACATGATATCACTTTCTGGTTGTATACAACGCTTCCTTTTGGTATAAATACTTCACTATCTGCGATGTACACTAGTGGCTATCCTTACACTCCACTTATTTTTAAAGGAAAAGATCCTGAGGAAGATGCCAGAAATCCCAATTCAAAAAGGGGACCGGCATCAAAGCAGATCAATATGTCATTCTCAAAGAGTTTTGACTATATGGGGCATGACTTCTATATTGGTCTAAATATTTATAATTTGTTTGATATAAGATATCCAATAGATGTTTATCCACTGACTGGTCAGGCAAATGACCCGGGTGTATATTATACCAATCAAGTTGGTCTGCCTGGTACAGATCCTAACGGTGTGGGCGCCTATGCCGATAAATCAAGTGCTTACTACGATCGCCCCTGGAGATCTGCTAATCCGAGGCAGATGAACTTTTTTATAAGGTTTGATTTTGAATGAATAGAATTCGCATTGTAACTGCTATTGTCTTTTTTCTGATGTGTTTGTTATTCACGGCTGATAGGAACTTCTATGGCCCAAAGAATAAACAGCAAGACCCTTTCCGTCATACTTCGGTCGCTAAAATAGGTGATAATCCTTTCCCTACTAATCCAATGAATGATCGTGCTATTGGCTATTTAGATCAAGGTTTAGTAAAAAATGCGATAACTAATTATGGAAGTTTTATCAACTGGGATAATCATCCTTCTGGAATATGGCGTGATTATTCTTATTTACCAGCGGTATCTTTTATTGCTGCTGTGCCTGGGTATAATAGTTCCGCCAATTTTTTGTGGGAAAATATAGAGACGGTTATTGATGAGGACGGAATACCAGTCTACAGTGTTTGGTCTTCTCAGGATGCTTATCTTGACTGGTTCCCATTATCTGGAGACACGCTATATAGTGGTATATTATTTGAGCTTGGAGAGGATGACGGAATTTATGCTCCGGATAAAGAAATATTTTCAAAAGAAAATTTTTCAACAGATAAACAGTTTATGTTTGATCACGCTGAAAGGAAAATCTATATCAGCACTTTTTCAGATTCTGATCCTAATAATACTACTGCGAGAGTTGGGCTGATTTATCCTTGGGCCTTACGTCCTCGGCTTATTAGCAGAGAAGAACAGTTTGACTTTTATGACTATGGTCCAGATCTTGAAGAATGGACTAGTGATGATGACTATGCCTACTATGGTGCCAATAGTGCTGAGTCACATTTTATAAACACAGATTATAAAACCGATTGGCACGCTGCAAACATGTCTAGAGTCAATTCTCATCAGACTGAGACAACTGCTGGAGATATTTTTGGTGAGACCCCGTGGACGGATGATGGTGATACTTATCCGGTTTTAGCTCATTCAGCTTATTCGGATACATGGCCATTGCGTATGAATGAAAGTACGGGCGAGGAAGAACACTTTTGGCCGGGGTGGTGGTCTCAGGATTATAATATTGCTTTGCCTGGATGTTCACAATCTAGAAAAGACCCTAATTGCTGGGAGACAGTTCCAGGCAGGTTTATTTCGGATATGGATGTTTATATGGAATTCGATGATCGCTGGGCTCACCGTGCAAATAATGTAAACACAAACAATGAATACATGCAGACTGGATATCCAATGGGTCTTAGAGTAATGGCAGAGGCACACTCCTATGGTGTCTCTTATGCTGAGGATATTATGTTTGTGACCGTAAAAGTCCGAAATGAGAGCGGAGATTGGTGTGCAGAAAATGAAAATGGACAGGCGCTTGATCAATACGGTGAACCGGTTGAAGATTCAGGTTTAGAACAGAACTGTGGTGAGGCTATGATTATGCCTGATGGTACCAAGCTTAATGGGGGTGAAGGTTTTGACTATAGAGGTATGGCGCTTGGGTTTTACATGGACGCTGATGTTCTTATGGGTGATTGGCTTGGTTATAACGGAGCTCTTCATACTAACGACGATGACTTTATGAAATATTATTGGGAGTTTTTTGAGGTTAATAACGAGAGAATGTCTATAAGTATGGCAATGATTGGTGATCATGATGGGATATCTGGGGTTGGAGGATATCCTTTGGATACTGAATCTGTGCCAAGTCCGGGCAATGATTTTGGTATTGTAGCAACTCAATTGCTTGATTCTCCAAAGGCTACCGATCCTGTTGACCTTGATCAGGATGGTTCTGTTGATATTTTTCCTGGCGAGCCCTTAAAAATGACTGACTGGCACTGGGTTGATTGGTATCAAAGGCCTGGTGTGGTTGGTCCAGAGTCAAACAGTAGTAGCTGTTATGCTGGCTATGAAGGTTGCCCAGTAGCAAAAAATAAAGAAGAAATATTGTATAAGCTTATGGTTGGAGATACATCTAACCTAAGCGAAGGGGAAAAAACATGGCATTTCCATACTGATAACCCTGGTACTGATCTTGGAAGTGAATTAAATCCGCATTTTGATTCAGTTATTGGCTTAAAACAAGAAGCAGTCTATCTTCGAGAGCCTTCAGGGTTGGACTGTGTTTTGATTTTAAGTTGTGGACCTTTTAATCTACCTGTTGGCAGGGAGGTACCGTTTTCATTTTGTATTATCTTTGGGCAGAATGAGAGTGACCTCATAAATAATGCTAAGTTTGCTCAGGTGATGTATAACTCAAGATACCAAGGCTTTACACCACCCACTAGACCTACAGTTCATGCTGTCACAGAAAAAGGTAAAGCCAAAATATATTGGAACAATATAGCTGAAAAATCGAAAGATGTTGTAACCGGATATGCAGACTTTGAGGGATATAAGATATATAGAAGTATTGATGGTGGACAATCATGGGGGGGAGCAGC
>CAYFIF010000036.1:0-14322 GCA_964343085.1 uncultured bacterium
GTACCGGTCTGGGAGTTGCCTCTAACGAAGATGGGGGCTTTCTTATTGTAAATGTACCTGTTGGGGTTTACTCAATAAAGGGCGAGTATATAGGTTTCAGTTCAAAAATACTTGAGGGTGTTAGAGTAAGTGCAGACCTTACTACTGTTTTGAATATTGAGCTTGAAGTTTCAACTGTTGAAGGAGAAGAAGTTAGAGTTGTGGCTGAAAAGCCGTTGGTAAAGCGAGATGCGACAAATACAAACAGGGTTGTTTCTAGTGATGTAATAGAATCACTTCCACTGCGCTCTGTAGATGACATTGTTGGTCTTCAGGCTGGGGTTGTGGACAACCATGTCCGCGGTGGCCGCAGTGAAGATAACGCATACTATGTTGATGGTGTCCTAATGAAAGACCACTGGAGTGGTTCTAACAATACCGGAGGCTTAAGCCAGGTTGGGATGCAAGAAATTTCATTGCAAGCTGGTGGATACGGGGCAGAGTATGGTGGAGCCAATGGTGGAATTATTAATGTTACCAGTAAGTCAGGTGGTCAAAAGCTTTCTGCTAGTTTTGAGTCAGTTAGGGACCTTGGTACGGCCGAGGCAGGCACAGACCCTGATGCAATTTATAGCTATGGTTACCAGGTAAACAACTTTGAAGTTGGCGGCCCTCTTTCTAGCAATCTTAGATGGTGGGTGATGGCTGAGCAGGAAAAAAGAGGTGACAGAAACCCAAGCTTTGGTTCACATCCTTATGCAAATGTAACAGAGTATCAAGCGCTTACAAGCACTGATAGTGCCAGCATCTGGACAGAGTCAGGCGGCTTGGCTGATAATATTTTCTATTATGATGAGGTTACCCGAGACAATGGTGCAGACACGGCCACAACATATCTTGTTGGAACAGACTACAAGAGAGTTTGGGGTCCTGCCCGTAATAATGGCAGCGATAGAACTAGGCTTGCTGGAAACCTTGGTATTGATTTAGGTGGGATGCGATTTAAGTTGGGTTACTCTGGTTATAATTATGAGGCTAACACAAACTGGAACAACAACCAGCTCCTGAATTGGGAAAATGCTACGAATAGAAACTCATCAATGAGCATGTTTTACCTTAACGGAACAATGACACTAAGTGACCTGTCTTACATAAACGCCGTTGCAAGTGTTAAAAATTATTCGACAACAGACTATAATGGGAATATAAGTGATAAGTATGATGTTGCTGATAGGCCATGGGTAGATTATGGTAAGCGGGGCACCACATGGGGAGATCCGACATATTATCATCGCGATGACGGGAAAAGAGCTCTTTCTCCTGGAGACGTGGTTTATTTTCAGGGCTTTGGCTACCAGAGTGGTAACTACTCGCACAGAAACGAAAGCCAAACGGGGCTTCGTTTAGACTATGTTAATACTTTTTTTGGAAACCACGAAGTCAAGGCAGGTATAGAGTACTACAATACAAAACTTAGAGTTTACGAAGTCTCTCAAGGGTATGAGATTTATGAACAAATTTCTAAACTAGATGCTGACGGAAGTGGAACAGTTACCAAAGATGAAGTTGGTGACTATAATGCAGATGGAACAGCTAATACGGATGCTGATCTCCTTGATTGGGAGTTTAGCGCCTATAGGAACGCATACACAACAAATGTTGGCTATGATATATTCGGAAATGAAACAGATGCATATGATGAAAGCAGTCATGGAAGTGCGCCTGGGAATCCTGTTAGCAGCCGTTTCTATATCCAAGATCAGATTGAATATTCTGATGTGGTTGTAAAGCTGGGTCTCTCATTTGAATCTTGGGCGCCAAACAACCAGGGGCCTGATTCAGACGGCGATGGTAAGGCTGACGATGCTGGGCTTAACAGTATAAATACAACAAACAATCGTATTGATCGTACCGGTTGGAAAGATGTCGAGGCACACACAGGAATTTTGCCAAGGGTGGGTTTTGCTTTTCCAATATCAGATAAAACAAATTTCCGTGCTCAGTATGGCACATATTGGCAAGAGCCGAGCCTTCAATATGTGTACCTGTCAGACTCAAGATTGTCTGCCAATGTTAGCCAGGGAAATATGGTAACAACTCCGAATCCGGCTATGAAGCCTGAAAGAACAACATCCTATGAGGTTGGCTTTACTCAGCAGATTGGACAATCTGCTGCACTTGATGTTGTTGGTTTTTATAAAGAGATTAGGGACTATATGCAGCTTGTAAACAGGACTATCATGTTAAATGGTTCCGAGTTCAGTCTTGCGTATTATGGCACAGGTGATTTTGGTGTTACTCGCGGTTTTTCCACAAATCTTTCCATGAGGCGAGTAAAAGGTTTCTTGGCTGATTTTAACTATACGTGGATGGAGGCCAGGGGTACGGGCTCAGATCCGGCCTCAAATTTTAACATCGCTTGGATCGGAGACGAATATCCGACAGTTATTAATAGGCTAGACTTTGATCAGACTCATACTGGGTCTGTAGTTTTGGATTATCGTAATCAGTCAACATCCGGTGTTTTTGCTGGTTTTGGTGCGAGTGCTGTATACAGTGTAGGAAGTGGACAGGCTTATACACCATCAAAAATGGTAAGCACTATTTTTGATAGAGGTTGGAACGCGCCACTTGCGGCTATTAATTCAGCTGATATGCCATGGTATAAAAACCTTGATGTTAGGATCGAAAAAAATACCAATATTTCTGGTTATAACTTGAATATTTATTGCCTCATATTAAACGCGTTAAATCATGAAAACGTGAAAGAGGTTATGCCAACTAGCGGAAGAGCGGATACCGATGGATGGCTTGCAACTGCTGAAGGACAGGTCTGGATAAACAGCCAGAACTCGGTCTACCCAAATGCTGATGCAGAGGCATTATATAACGATCGTTTGAGAAACCCTAGCAATTGGTCAAGTCCAAGGACCATGAGACTAGGTGTTCAGGTAAATTTCTAAATTATTATACTGAGGAGTGAAATCAATGCAGTTTAAATGGATTAATAAAATAGTAATCACATCTCTAATAACAGTGGCGGTGCTTTTGCAATCTGCCCTTGCTGAAAAGCCTGTTTCTAGAGGTAGTAGCAGTAGTGCGGCAAGGTCCGCTATTGCTTCAACCGGATCATTTGATGGAAACAGAGTTAGAGATGACTTAGAGAACAATGGGATGATTGTTAGCCACCGGCTTACTGGTCATTCTGGTATGGAGTGGCCAAAAGACAACTACACCTATTCAGTATTTGCCTCTGGCGTTTGGTATGCTGGAAAGGTTGGAGAAGATCTTCGCTGTGCTACCGCTGAGTATGGCCCTGAGATGGTCCCTGGTCCTTATGGATCAAACTCATCCGATGCGGCATACAAGATATGGAAAGTTGCAAAGTCAGACCTAGGCGATCCTCTCGCAAGTTATGATTTTCAAAATTGGCCTGTCGCAGATGGTGCTCCTTGGGTTGATAACGATGGTGATGGTGTCTATTCTCCAATGCCTGCTGGCCCTGACCATCCAGAATTTATTGGTGATCAAGTTATTTGGTTTGTGAGGAATGATGGAGATGCAGTTGCTCACACAATTTTTCAGACTCTTCCTTTAGGGATAGAGGTACAAACAACAATATTTGGATTTGACCGCCCTGACGTTTTTGGTGATATGATGTTTGTAAAAGAGTTAATAATTAACAAAGGTGGAAACACTATTGATGATATGTATATCGGGCTCTGGTCTGATCCTGACCTAGGTGATGCAGGAGATGACTTTGTTGGGTGTGATACCACATTAGGTCTTGGTTTTTGTTGGAACGATGGTGTTGATTCTGACTATGCCAATTATTCTGGTGGAACACCTGCTGTTGGTTATGACTTTTTTCAAGGTCCGATGGTTGCCGGCGCTGCAACTGATACAGCCTTAGCCTTTGGTAAGAGGTTTCCTGGATATAAAAACCTGGGAATGAGTTCATTTTCCAAATATATAAATGGCGATCCGACCTATACTGATCCTAATGATGTTGTAGAGGTTTATAACTACATGCAGGGGTTTATGAGGGATGGTTCAGATTTTCCTTTGGCAGCTACAGGCGGTTCTAAGTTTGTTCACCCGGGAACACCTTCGCTAGACACTGGTTCTGGAGATGATGTTTTAGTCGATCCAGATCTCCACGCCTCAGGAGACAGAAGGTTTTTAATGAACACCGGCCCTTTTAATATGGTTCCTATGGACTCTCAGGAAGTTGTGTTTGCTATAATGCATGCCGCAGCCGGAGAAGCGAAGGCATCGGTTGATTATTTGAAAGAAGTAGACCTTCTTGCGCAATTAGCTTATGATATTCAATTTGCTCTTCCTGCGTCTCCTCCAAACCCGGAAGTGGCTGTTACAGCTCACAAAGACCAAATTCTTCTTTCTTGGGATGCTTCTGCGGAGTCATACAATCAGATTGATGTTATAGATAAGCTTCCGGTTCCGGTTTCCTTTGATACAACATTTGTGACAGATATTGTTGATGTAATTAGTTCAAGCGAGGATACTACTATTGTTGGTACTGACACCACAATTACAACTGTGTATGATACAACTTTTCAGTATGTGCAGGTTGTCGATAGGATAGATACTACCTTTGCTGGTGAAAACACCTATTTTAAGTTTGAGGGATATAATGTTTATCAGCATGAGACTATGTCTGGCGCTGGTGCTACAAAAAAAGTAGCTACGTTTGATCTAAATAACGGACTCAAGGAAATCTATGATGATGTTTTTGATCCTGACTTAGGACAGACCATTAATAAGATTGTTCAGAGTGGATCGGACTCTGGTATAAAGAGGCACGTTGTTATTACTCAAGATCAGCTTGCTGGTGGAGCGCCATTAAAAACTAATAGAAGTTATTATTTTTCTGTGACTGCATACGGTTACAATGAGTATGGTATTCCAAAAACGCTTGAAAGCTCAAGCGCTATTTTTAAAGTTCAGCCACAGACTCCGAATGCTTGGGCGTCAACGGAATCTACAGTTGCATATGGTGACCAAATAGCTTCTGATCATTCTGCTGGTGGCTCAGACGGAACAATCGTTGTTAAGGTGATTGACCCTACAAAGGTGACGGGCAATGAGTATGAGGTTTTCATTAACAATGGTCATTTTTATCGTGATACGGATGGAGTCTGGAAACCTGCTGCAAGTGGTTCATCAATTACTGCCGCTAAGCAAACTGACTGTAGTGGTTCTACAATTACGGCAACGGCATTGGCTTCTGCAAATGTGGGGACCGCAGATCTTTGGTTTACCTTTGATATGGACTGTGGTTCTAACTGGGTTGATGGTATTCAGTTAGACCTTCCTGATGATATTACAGTTAACAGCTGGGAGCCTTTAGGGGATTGTGCTTACTATGGTCAAAATTGTGTGAACCTAGAAGGAACTTTAGATGCAAGCACAAATACTATTACCTGGGGTGATAGTGCAAGATCTGAGTTTGGGGCTATTACCGAAGGCCAGGTCTGGATCGTAAATACAAGCTTGCCGGCTTCTTATCCGGTTACCGTAGGCTATGAGGTTTGGGATGATGGATACGATGCTACGATTGTTGATGCATCAGGTAGTGCTTCTATAGCTGAACTTGGATATGAGTTCAAAACTTTCCAGCATTGGAACGTTAGAAATAAAACAACAGGTGAGGTTGTTGTAGAGGACCAGACAATGGTTAGTGGTTTTAGAAGTGAAAATGTTGTTAATGGCGAGTTAGTACCTGCTTCTTCTGAAATGGGAGAAGACGCAAACCCGGTTGTCGACGGGCTTCAGATTATGGTTAATGGCCCGACCAATGGAATTCATGGGATTTGGCAGATATCAAATGGTGCTGGCCCAATTGCGGGTGTTGATGAGGATGTGAATGAAAACATTCTCTGGATCAATTTTTTAACTGCTCCTGACTACCCTACCGAGCAGGTTGGCTTGGACGGATCAGGTGGTTGGTTCTTCGTCACACACGGTGGTGGAACTGCAAATGATATGGAATCTTTCTACGCTCGTGTATTTAGAGGAACTAATTTTGCTACTGCTATCCCATATGACTATGAAATGAGGTTTACGGAATCTGGCGGAAAGGCCTGGATGGCTTATACCTCTGGTGCGGTTGTTGATGTTCCTTTCGAGTGTTGGAATCTCGGAACGACTCCGGATGATCCTAGCGATGATGTCAGAATGATTAATTGGATGTATGATATTAACTTTAATGATAAGTTTGATTACTCAGGTGATGATCCTAGCTCATCCGCAGATAATGATCCTTCTTCTGACTGGATATATTGGAGAAACCCAACAGATATGACTCCAGGAGACGCAGGTTATCAGACTTGTGCTGCTCAAGAGGACTATGGTTATGGCGCTGGAGATTACGGTGTTGAAGTTCTGGCCAGAACCAGAATTATGAATTGGAATGCTTATGTAAGCAAACAAGACTCAATCGCGCTATCTGATTTGGAAAGCACAGATCCTTCTGTTGCTCTGACTTCTGCGGACACGACCCTTCTTTTAGGAAGAGGGTGGTTTCTTGATGCTGCCAATTCTTACGGGAGTTGGACAGTCGAAGGTGATTACTTGTATGGTATCATTTTAGGTGGTCCAGATGTAGGAACTGTTATAAGGTGGATAACAAACAAACCTAACACAACCGATGATGTATTTACTTTTAACACATCAGGTCTCACAGGAGAAACTGTTGCCTATGAAACAGGGAATGTAAACGTATGGCCAAATCCATATTTTGGTTATAATCCTGAGGAAAGAAATCCACTAGAACAAAAAGTTCAGTTTACGCATTTGCCGGATGATGGAAGCGAAACTAAAATCAGCATTTTTGATTTAGCTGGGCAACCTGTAAGAACCATAAACCATGATGGTAGTTCTCAGTATACACACTGGGATTTGAAAAACAACTATGGTGTTCCTGTTGCTAGTGGTATGTACCTCGTGTATGTCAAAACTTCGACCGGGAATAAGGTTCTGAAGCTTGGTGTTGTACAACCAGAACAAAGAATTGATGTTTATTAATAAACTTTTTATAGGAGATATAAAAATGATTAATTCAAAAGTAAATATAATAACCAGTATGATTCTAATTCTGGGAATTTCCAGTCTTCAGGCTGGTACTATAAGATCACAGGGAACCGCAGGAGCTTCTCAGCTTCTTATACCTGTAGGCGCGCAGAATGTTGCTCAGGGTGGATCAAATACAGCAACCTCTACTGGTGTTGATGCGCTCTATGTTAACCCCGCTGGGACTTCTGGCATGTCCACTGGTGCACAGGTTACTGTTTCAAGCATGACTTATATTGCCGATATTGATGTAACGTATATAGGAATGGTAGCTTCTCTTGGTGACAAAGGAACAGTTGGTCTATCTATGAAGACTCTTGATTTCGGAGATATTCCTGTCACAACTGCTGATGAGACAGAAGGAACCGGGGAGATGTATTCACCTAATTTTATGACGGCCACTGCAAACTATTCTAGGCCCTTTGCCCAAAATGTTAGATTTGGTGCGAGCCTTAAGTTTGTAAGTGAACAGATTATCAATACCTCTGCAAATGGCGTAGCGGCTGATTTGGGTGTTCAATATAAATTTAATGAACTCCCACTCAGCATAGGTATAGCTTTGAAGAATTTAGGTGGAAGGATGGAATATGATGGCTCTGATTTAGAGCAAACACATGTTCCTGAAGGATCAGAATCAGGTTCAATTAATGAGCAGTTTAGGGTTAAATCTCAATCGTTTGAGTTGCCAGCACAGCTTGATATAGGTCTTGCATATTCGACTCCTGTTCCTGGTTTAGATATTTTGGCTTCTTTTACTAATAATAGTTTTAGCACCAATGTGATGAGTTTTTCAGGAAAGTATTCAAGCAGCAGGTTTTGGGTTGCTGGTGGAATGTCTACACAAAGCGGTGTTGGAGAAGATGATGATTTCACCTCTGCACAGTGGGATGATATGACCAAGGGTATTTATGGAGCTACTTTTGGAGCAGGCGTTACCATTCCTGTTGGAGAGTTAATGTTAGATGTTGGTTATTCTCTTAGGACTGTATCTGATTATTTTGATGATAATAGTGTGATTGAAATGAAGGTTAATTTTTAAATAACTAACAAAAAATAGTACTTTAAATAAAAAGGCGATATTTATCGCCTTTTTATTTTTCTGTAAAAATCTTTTTAAGCATTTGGTACAACATAGGGTTTGGTATATCTTTTCCTAGATAAATTTCTTGTTGTCCTTTTTGAAGGATCATTTCCCAGTGAAGATGTGATTCTTTTTTTGTTCCCAGCGTGCTTTCTTTAGTTCCTGTATTACCGGATTTTCCAATTAATTGTCCCGCTTTTATAGTTGAACCAGGAATGACGCTTTCATTAATGCTTGATAGGTGGGCGTATATTGATATTACTCTAAATCCTGGAATCAGATCAAAACCATGATCCAGAAAGATTGATTTTCCAAGTAGAATGCTATTAAAAATATCAGAGGGGGTGTTCCCCACTTTGGTTGTTGCTGATAAAAGATTTACTCTAAACGCAGGCTGCACTTCAATATAATTATGATCAGCTCTTATTACATGTCCATCTGCTACAGACTTTACTGGCGTGCCCCAATTAGCAAAGAAATCAACACCTCTGTGTGTGCCATTTCTATAAGACCTAGGCGCATTAGGAAGTCTGCTTGTTTTTTTAGGGACCGGTACATTTTCACAGGGAAGAATCAAAGATAAAGAATCAACCCAATCAACCTTAAAAATGAGAGTGTCTGGTTTTTCATTTTTCTTAGGTTCTATATCTCTTCCTAAAAAAAACTCTGGGGAGTTTTTTTGAATATCTATACTTTTTGAATAAATAACAGAGAAAAATAAAAGGACAAACACTTTCATTCTTTTTCCAATAATTTTTTTAATCCCTCCATAGAAGCATTTATTGGGCTCCCGTTAGTGGAAAAAATATTTTCAGATTTAAAAACAGAACGTGATTTATTGCCACCCATGTCATAAGGCTTATTAAAAAATACAGTAACAGTAGGAATATTTAATATTTTTAATGTTTCTGCAATTGTCCAATTATTTATTGACCATGTTGTTGGTATTATAAGATGTCCATCTGACCAATTTCGGTTTCTTTGTAGATAATTTATTGCCTGAAATTCTTTATGAGTCTGAAATATTTTTATCTTATGAGGAGTGTTCCTTAAATATTTTTTCAGGTGTCTATTTAATTTGCATAAAGTTAATCTATCTTTATTTATTTTTGATGATTGTAATCCTAACAGGTTCAAGTTCGGGCCTTGGAGAAATAAAATATTCATTTTAACGGGATTAAGTTACCTATTATATATCCTATTATAATACCAATCATGAGAGCAAGAGTAATTATTCTTCCTTTAGCTAACTGAGAGCTGTAACCTTTTTTTATTGCTACCCCGGAAATTATAGTTCCCATAGCATTGAGTAAAAAAAATCCAGGAATTGTAACAATTTTTATAATCAGAGGACCCACAAAAGGAATCAGCGCAATAATAGACCCTAAACCAGCAAAGAGTTGTGTAAAAACACCAAAAACGAAGGTTGTGAACAAAACAATTTTTTTATCTATCCCAAAATTAATAGCAATTAAAATAATTGATAAAACAAAAACCCATAAGAGAATTTTTAATTTATAAAATCTCCAGATTTTAATTTTACTCATAGATTATAGCCACTAACGGGATTCCCAATGTTTTAAATGTTGCTTTAATTATTCTCTTTGGTTTGTTTCTTGAAACCCAAATTTGTTTTACCATTCCAGGTGCCAGTATTTCACCTAAAAAATAATCTGATTTTTCATTTAATTTGGATTCTTTTGTTATTTCAATATCTAAACGATAGTGATCACAAAGCTCCTTTATATCGTTGTACTCTATTGTTACAGAATCAGCCCAAACGAATCTAGCCCTTCCGATTGCACCTTCATGCTCGAAATTGAACCAACGCGTATCAAGATAGGATGATTCCTTTGACTGTGCCATTGCTAAAAGGGAGAATATGTTTTTTGTTTTTTTTGATACAGAGACTATGTTTTTGTTATTATAAATAATGGCTCCAACACTATCAATATAGTTAGCAGACAATTTTTGTTTAAATGATCCTTGATTAATTTTTTTAGACCAGCTAATTAAATTAAAATTTAAAGAATCAAATTCTGTTGAATAAAAATTTTTTGCGGGCCAAATCATTCCAGGAATTCCGATATTATTTGTTGAAAACGTAATCTTAGTTTTGGTTTTAAAAGTTTGATTAACAATACAAGCATCAATCCCAAAAACTGATATTTTATATTCTTGTGCATTTATTATTGCTAGAAATGAAAGCAAGGATAATAATATTTTCAATTTATTTCCAATTATAAAGTTTTGTTAATCCTGCTAAAGCTACGAAAGGTATATAGATTGGTTGCAAGATTGACCAAAAAACAAAAGATCCTGCCGAGATTTTAACTCTAAACAATTTAGTTCCTTTAAAAATAATTAAACCTTCCAAAAATGATTTAACTAATATGATAATGAGTGATATAATTGGATTCATAAAGATAAAAAACAGTGTTGCCACATTACATGAAAAGGAAGAGAGTAAAAATAAAAAAAAGCCATTGTTTCTACCTAGATTATTCTTTGCGTAGGAAGACCAGCGAATGCGTTGATTTAAAAAGGAAATTATTGTCTTTTCTGGATATGTAGAAACATATGAGTTTGGATCAAAATTGATTTGACATTTTTCAATAGAAGATATTGATTGAACAAGATACATATCATCCGCTGATATAGATTTTTCTTTACTAGAGAATCCTCCAATATCATAAAAGGATTTTTTTGTGTAAGCAAGGTTTTGACCTGATCCAGAAAAAAATTTTTCCCAACCAGCAAAACCAACATTTGCTATAAAAATACAAAAAAAATCAATTGATTGATATCTTTCAAAGAAAGATTTGGCTAAAACTTGAGAGAATCCTATTATGATTCCATCGTTATTATTTAAAGAAGAAACCATGGAAGAAACCCATGTTTTAAGCACTCTGCAGTCTGCATCTGTAGAAATAATTATTTCACCATTAGATTGATTTATTGCTTGTTCTAGGGCAAACTTTTTAGGAGCTGTTTTATTGGTGTTTTTAATTTTTACGTGCTTAATGTTTTTATGTTTCGAAATTGTTTTTTCTATAATATCACCTGTTTTATCACTAGATCGATCGTTTGCTATTATTATTTCTAATTTGTTTTTTGGATAGTCTTGGTTTACGAGATCTTTTAACAACTTAGGCAGGGTTTTTTCTTCGTTCCTTGCTGCGATTACTACTGATACTAAATTTGTTTTTTTTGGGGTATTTTTCTTTATTATATGTCTGAATAAACCAAATAAAATATATAAACAATAAACAAAATAACTGGTCACACAGATAAAAAAAAGTGTGATCATAAAATTAAACTTTTATCAAATAAGCTGCGATTACGAAATATAATAAAACACCCAAAATATCAATACTTGTAGTTACAAAAGGACTTGTTGCAATTGCTGGATCAGTATCTAATTTTCTAAGGATAAGTGGGATTATAGATCCCACAGTAACGGCTATCATCATTGATGAACAAATACTTAATCCTACAACAAGTCCAAGAAGGGGATCGGCCTCAACGAATTTAAACTTTGCAAAGAGTCCAAGTAATATTCCATACAAAATTCCAAGAATTATACCAACTTGAATTTCTTTAAAAAGAACTTTTAATTCACCTCCTTCATCAATTCTTCCAGTAGCCATGCCTCTAACAATTATTGTAGATGATTGGGTTCCAATATTACCACCCATCCCTATTATTATAGGTATGAAAGCAGCTAAAGCCATTGTGCTATTCAACATGGGTTCATAAATACCAATGACCATAGCGGCAATGATACCGCCTATCCAACTGGCAAATAACCAGGGTAATCTAGCTTTGGAATTTTCCCAGCTTGATTTTAGTAAAATCTCTCTATCCTTACCAGCCCCAGCCATTTGCAAAAAATCCTCAGTAGCCTCTTCCCTAATGACATCAACAACATCATCTACCGTCACGATACCCAAAAGGATACCGTGGTCGTCTACTACAGGGACAGCAAGATAATTATATTGTGCAACTATTTTGGCTACTTCTTCCTGATCCGTTTCTGGTCTAACGGTATGAACCCGCTTAACCATAGTTTCATTCATCTTAATGTTTGATTGCGATGTGGCAAGTGTACGAAGAGAAGCAACGCCGGTTAATCTTTTATCGTTATCTGTTAAATATAAATAAAAAACCATTTCTGTTCCTTCTTCATCCTGAAGTGTTTTCAAGGCCTCGCCACATGTAATATCCTGATTTAGGGTAAAAACATCAGTTGTCATCATTGAGCCAGCAGAATCTTCTGGATATGCCATAAGCTCTTCAATTTCTGCCTTTTCTTCTCCTTTTAACAGATCAATAATTGCTTCCGATTTTTCTTCAGATAAATTGCCCAAAATATAACTTTGGTCGTTCGTTGGAGCTTGTTGAATCAAAGATTTAATTCTTTCTTGGCTTTCTTCATTTAATAAATTTTTTAAGATAATATCATCGAGACTAACTAGAAAATCTGTTGTGTGTTGATTTATTTTCATTATTGAGAAAACATATTTTTGTTCGTCATCTTGGAGATATCTAAAAACAATTGCAAGGTCTGCTGGGTGTGTCTTGTTTATCAGCTTTATTAAGTTTGTATTGGCTCGCCTCCTTAATAAACGCCGGAAAGTATCTTTAAGAATTGTTATTTCATGGTCAAAAAGCTGTTTTCTCATTTTATGTCTGTTTTCATTGAATTATTGATTCCATTAAAACCATAAAAAAACAAATATATTGCTGTTAAGATTATTATAGGAGATAGATGCCCTCTCCAAAGATATATGCTTTCTATATCAATTTTAGTAAATGACAATAAAACAGCGGCACCATTATTTACAGAGTGAAGTATTAAGCTTGGTATAATTGATTTAGATTTCCATGATAAAAAACCTAAAAAAATTCCCAAAAAATATATCTGAATGAACCAATAGGAGTTCATATGAATAAAAGCAAAAAAAAGACTAGTTACAAGAACCGCTTTTGTAATATCGTTCCAATATTTTTCTAAAAACTGTTGGAAAAACCCTCTGAATAATAATTCTTCTCCTAGAGGTGCAATAATTACAACAGCAAAAAAAAGTAAAATAAACCCGAGATTTGATTCTGGTTGTAATGCTCCATTCATATCTAAGATGTAATCAGGTTGGGGGATAAATATTTGAATGATTCTATCTAGCTCATCAGATATCAGTGTTAACCCAATAGATAATGAAATTGAATATAACACAATTTCTTTTGACACAGGTTTTAAGCGAAGAGATTTGAATAGCGGCTCATTTTTATTAATTAAAAAAATAAATAATGGCACCATCATAAAACTTTGACCTATAATAACGGATAAAAAAGTGTGGAGTTTTGTTGCTTCGCCTGATATTGTAAGTCCAATCGCCATTACTAGACCGCCAACCAAAAAAGCTGATATTATAGAAATTATTACTACAGCAAATACTGTGCGAATTGTAAGTGAGTTATTTGTCATATTTAATCAGTTTTAGGGAATCAACTGTTTAAAGTTACACACCTTATTTTTTTTAAAAAAAAATAGTGGGTTGTTTTTTTATTCATAAAACAATTTATTGAGAAGTTGTAAGTATGTACATCAGTATCGATCCAGAGGTAGACACATTTAATGAATCACCGTGCCCTAATTTTCTAATTGATAATCTTTTATCTAACTTTTCTTTTACTATATCCGATATACCATGAGCCTCACTACCTAAAACTAACACCCAATTTTTATTTATGCTTTTAAGATTAATACTTCTTTCCCCATTTTTATCACCACCAATTATAATAAACTTGTTTTTATCGAAAAAGTTTATATCCAGATCAATATGTATTGATAATGAAAAATGAGCACCCATTCCAGATCGCACTGCTTTTGGATTGTAGGGGTCAACAGAGTTTTCAGATAAAGCAACCTGAGTTAATCCAAACCAACAGGCGGATCTTAAAAGTGTCCCAAGGTTGCCAGGATCTGAAATGGAGTCTAGGTATAGCCAGCAACTATCGGCTGTCTTTGTTTTGTTCTTAGGGGAATCACATAGAGCGGCAATCCCGCTTGGTGATTTTGTGGGTGAAATGCTTCTCATTTGGTTTTCGCTAATCAATATTTTTTCGAATTTGTTATTTATAAAATCTGAAAATTCTTTGTTTTCTTG
>CAYFIF010000037.1:0-14008 GCA_964343085.1 uncultured bacterium
CATCAAAACATTTTCATTTTGGTTCAGAGCCAAAGCATGCCCCATATCTTGATATCCGTCCCCTCCTGCTTTTTTATTCCAAAGTACAGCTCCATTTGCTGATATGCGAACAACCCTCATAGCACCAACTCCATTGCTGTTGATGGTACTCATCCCAGTAGCAGCAAATCCACCGTCGGGCATTTTTATAACATCAAATGCCATGTCGTATCGATCATTTGTACCAATTTCACGAGACCAAACCTCATTACCATCTGCATCAACTTTCAAAAACCAAAAGTGATCGTAAAAGTAAAATTCTCTGGCTTCAAGTTTTGATCCTACAGCCACAAAGCCGCCATCGTCAGCCTCAACGACTTCCCAAAAGGTGTCCTTAGGTGTATTTAAAAGTCCGAAGCGCTTGATCCATTGTAGAATGCCTCCATCTGATAATCGTGCAATAAAAGCCTGACCTCTTTGGCTGTGTCCTCCCGTTCCGGGGTCGCCACTGACCCATCCAACCGCAATATAATCACCACCAGAAGTTTCTATTGCGTCGTTAACGTAGTGAGGTGCCTGAAAGTCTGGTACAAACCATGTCCAACCATTTCCAGGATCGTTTGGTGGACTAGCTTTACTAACAAAATTTATGTAGGTAGTCAAAAAACCACCATCGCTCGTTGGATTAAACCCTCGTGTAGAGGGCACTCTCATTCCATTATCCTCCCAAGATGGTAAAACATTTCCCATCTCATCCAATAGCTCAGTACCATAGATCCCCGCTAATATGTAACGACAATCTGAATATCTTGCAATGTCAACAGCGGGCAAGGGTAATGCAAATGTAGTATCAATTCCACAAATAACATTTGCTGAATTATTATCGGATAAATTAGCGTCAGAATATTCTTCCGAACATGAAAAAAATATAATACCTAAGTAAACTATTAATATGTTTTGGTTTTTATTTAATCTACTCATGATTTCATTTATTAAAATTATTTACAGTTTTTTTACTTACTTAATAGCTTATGAAGCTGTTTTGAAAAATGTAATACTAGTAAAGAAAAATTAATTAAATATTTACTTATTCTCAAATCTATCCATCGTTCCACAAATAAAAAACACCATGAGTGCGAGGTTTTAATAAATGTTTTAGAAATTTTTGTAAAGTCTTTTACTGAAAACTATATTACTTCAAGAATTTTTCATAATTCTCAAGTTTTAATTCTATATTAAATAATGAAAACTTATAGAATATTAATATTTATTATCCTATGGTTTAATTTTTTTAAAGCGGAAAATTCAGATTTATTAATTAGTGAATTTAATAGTTATATGCACGAATCTATATCCAAAGCAAATATTGCAGGAATGGGTATTGCTATATTAACTAAAGATTCAGTTATTTTTAAAAAAGGTTATGGTTATTCAAATGTAAAAACTAAAGATCTTTTTACTCCAAATACGGTTATGAATATTGCTTCGATTAGTAAAACATTTATTGGAGTATCAATTATGTACTTAGTCGAGAAAGAAAAAGTAAAATTAGATGATGATATTAATAAGTTTTTACCTTTTAAAGTTTCCAATCCATTTTTCCCAGATTCAATAATTACATTACGTCATTTAATGAGTCATACATCAGGCATTATTGACAATAATAAAATATATCCTAAGTATTATAATTATGGTGATGATTCTCCAATATCGTTAGAGATTTTTCTCAAAGATTATTTGACTCCAAATGGTAGATTATTTAATAAAAATAATTTTATAAAAAAGAATTCTGGTTTAGAATTTAATTATTCAAATATCGGCGCAGGTTTAGCAGGGCTAATTGTAGAGAAAATATCTGATAGACCATTTAATATTTTTACAAATGAAATTATTTTTAAACCGTTAAATATGAATAATACATGTTGGTTTCTTTCTGAAATGGATCGATTCAATCATTCGAGATTGTATAAATCACAATTTTTCAATCTATTTCAAAAAGAAATTGATTTATATGGATTATGTACTTATCCAGATGGAGGATTAAGAACTTCCATTAATGACCTTTCAAAATATCTACTTTATATAGCAAATAATGGAAAAAATGAAGAAGAAAAAATATTATTTGAAGAAACAATACATACAATGTTAACTGTAGATTATGTGAAACATTATACAAAATTTTGGGAAATTTTAGGTTCTGATGGGTTTGGTCATGGGGGAGGAGATCCAGGAGTTAGAACAGGGATGTACTATAATTACAAAAAAAATATTGGAATTATTTTCTTCATTAATACACACCCTCATGGAGAATTTGAAAATATGATAAACCAAATTAATAAATTTGCTATAAAATTAAACGCACTAATTAAAGGTTAATCATTATCTGCAAAACAATTAAGAGCATATAAACCCTATTTACCAGTTTCGATTTCACCTTTCCATCCATTCATTCCACCAATAAGATTAAAGGCATTATAACCATTCTCGTTCAATATTTCAGTTGCAGTTCTAGAGCGATTGCCACTTCTACAATAAACAATTATCTTTTTATTTTTGTACTTTTTTAATTCTTCAATTCGTTTTTGAATCTCTTGGACTGGAATGCATTCTGTATCGGGTATCGATTTCACAATATGTTCACGATTAGTTCTCACATCAAGAAAGTAATATTCATTATTATGTAAAAGGTTAATTGCCTTTTCACTTTCAATAATTGCAGACTGTTTGCATCCCCAAAATACCAACCCAACAAAAAATAACATTGATAAATATCTAAGCATAACCAAATCTACTGATTGTCCTACAAACGAAAAAATTCGCGAATATATCGATTTTCGTTTTGAACCATCGTAACAATTACAAGTAATATTGCTGCTTCGTTCAAGGAGGCGGATATTCACTTTCTGTTTCTCCCATTATATGGCAGTAAGCAATCCGCCTCCCGAACACAATTAAAGTCTACACATGATTACACAAACAAAAAGCCCCACTAATTAGGAGGGTGCTATATAGAAAAATCTGTTAGTGCCTTTTTGAATACTGAAATCAGCTTTTTAATATCTGTATCAGAAAAATCTTCAAGGATTTTTTCACCATCTGATTCAAATTGTTTTATCATGGTTCTTATTTCTGTAGGAAATTTATTTTTCACATCTAAATCTACCCATACTCGTACAAACAAAAAAACCGGCCAATTTTGGTCTTTTGGAACTAATTTATAGTGGCCATATCAAACAATCATGAAAAAAATAAGATTAGTACTTTGTTCAATCATTTATTTGTCCCTTATTTTATTCGGGCCGTTAATTGCACAAAGAATTGATATAGACAATAAAAATATTACCAAAATAATTTCCGTTTTAAATGAAAATTTAAAAATTCAATCTTTTGGCATTGGCCGCAAAAGTAGATTAATGGATGCACACAACCAACCAAACCAAGTGAAACTAAAGGCCCCAAAATATGAGCCTAATTGGGAATCATTAAACTCTCGTCCCACACCGCAATGGTTTAAGGACGCAAAGTTTGGAATATTTATTCACTGGGGTCTTTACTCTGTTCCTGCATGGGGTCCCAAAGGAAGTTATGCTGAGTGGTACCTTAATGGTCTTCTTAATAAAGATACTGCAAGAATTAGATATCACCGGGAAAAATATGGGGCAGATTTCCAATATCGAGATTTCATTGATTATTTTACAGCATCGCATTATAACCCTGATAAATGGGCAAAGTTGTTTAAAAATGCTGGAGCTAAATATGTTGTTCTTACTTCTAAACATCATGATGGTTTTTGTCTTTGGCCGAGTTCTGAAAGTAAAGGATATAATTCATTGGATGGAGCTGCAAATAGAGATCTGCTTGGTGAACTAAATAATTCTGTGAAAAAGGCAGGAATCAAATCAGGTTTTTATTATTCTCTCTACGAATGGCAGCACCCAGATTATCCAAATTATGTTGAAAAATATGTTGATCAATACATGTTGCCACAGTTGAAGGATGCTGTCCAAAGATATAGCCCTGATATAATTTTTTCGGATGGAGAATGGGATAGAGATAGTAGAGAGTGGCGGAGTCAAGAATTTCTAGCCTGGCTATATAATGATTCCAATGCGCCGGAAGATATTGTTGTGAATGATCGCTGGGGAGGTGAGACTAGATTTAAAAATGGCGGATATTTTTCAACAGAATATGATCCCAACTCGGGTGCTCTTAATGAACAATTTATTATAAGAGGATGGGAAGAGTGTCGGGGTATGGGGAAATCTTTTGGCTATAATAAAAATGAAAATCTAGAAGATTATAATACATCAGAGGAATTAATTAGACTCCTTGTTGATATTGTTAGTCGAGGAGGGAATCTATTGTTAAATATCGGACCAAAGGCTGATGGTACGATTCCCAAAATTATGGTAGAACGATTATTAGATATTGGTACCTGGCTAGGAAAAAATGGTGAAGCCATTTATAGTACTACGATTAACCGAAAAATTGAATCAGGTGAGATGAGGTTTACTTTATCAAAAGACAGGACAAAGCTTTTTGCTTTTATAGAAGAAATTCCTGAAAAAGAATTAATAATAGATGGTATTAATGCAGTGGCCCACAAAAAGATTTCTTTTTTAGGAGATTATACTGATCTGGAATGGCGTAATGAAAACGATAACCTTGTTATTGATATTCCAGAAAACATTTTAAAAAAATTGGGTGTTAGCCCTGTATATGTTTTAAAGATTCCGGTTTTGCCATATTTAGATGTACCAGATATGGATTTGATGATTAAAAATGAAGTGGGGAAAGTCACGATTGTCTCCAAAGACCAAAATATTAGATATCGATACGGATTTGGTGATAAAGCTCAGCTATCAGAAGAATATACTGGATCGTTTATAATTGAGGAAGCTACAATGTTAAATATACGGGCATTTGCAGATGGGCACCAGCCAAGTCGGATTCTTTCTATACCAGTAAATATTCTAAAAGAAAAAAATGGGCTTAATAAAAAAACATACCAGGGCAAGTGGGATAACTGTAGTGAGATGCTTAAAGGAAAACCAATAGAACAAGAAATAGTATTTAACTTCTCAATAGATTTATCATTCAATAATGATTTTGGACATACATTTTTTGGTTATATTAAAATAGAAGAAGAAGGGGAATATGGTTTCCAGACAGCATCTGATGATGGATCTAGGTTATTTATCAACGATGTAATTGTTGTTGACAATGATGGTCTTCATGGTCGAGAAATAGTCTCTAATGAGATCTATCTAAAATCAGGGATGCATGAGATTAAGGTTGATTATTTTGAAAGAGGGGGACAGGAATCCTTAAATGTGAATTGGAAAGGACCTGGGTTTGATTGGAGGGAAATCCCTGAATTCAAATTATTTCATACTCGTGATTAATACTTTAATAGGAAAGGTGTAATGAAAAAAATGAATCGGAGAAAATTTATTAAAACTTCTGCAGCAGGTAGTGCGGCTGCAATTCTTCCAAACTCACTTTTTTCAAATTCAATTAAAAAGAGTGTGAAAATTGGGTTCATTGGGATCGGCCTAAGAGGTCAGTGGATGCTTTGGCTAGCGGCTAAATATCCTGATGTAGAGATTCCAGCAATTTGTGATATCGATAAGGGTATGATTAGCAAGGGGTTAAGGATTTTAAAGGATGCCGGAAAGGTGGAGCCTAGGGTATATAGCAAAAATGATGAAGATTTTCTGAATATGTTACAAAATGAAGACCTTGATGGTGTATATATCGCGACTCCATGGGAGTGGCACCATTCAATGTCCGTTGCAGCAATGAAAACGGATAAGCATGTGGGAACTGAGGTGCCAGCGGCTTTAACGGTAAATGATTGTTGGAACTTAGTTAATACATCAGAGCAGACTGGAAAGCTATGCATGATAATGGAAAATGTCTGTTACCGAAGAGATATTATGGCAGTATTGAATATGGTACGTCAAAATCTTTTTGGAGAGCTATTACACTGCCAAGGTGGTTATCAGCATGATTTAAGGCATGTTAAATTTAATGATGGTGTTAATCCTTATGGTGGTGGTGTTGAATTTGGTAAAAAAGGATATTCAGAAGCCAAATGGAGGACTCAGCATTCTGTAGATAGAAATGGAGATTTATATCCGACCCATGGGTTGGGCCCTGTTAGTCCAATGTTAGACATTAATAGAGGGAATCGGATGCTATACCTTACTTCTACTGCTACACAATCTAGAGGTCTTCACAATTATGTTGTGAAAAAAGGTGGCATTAATCATCCCAACGCAGGAGTAAAATTTAAATGTGGCGATATTGTGTCAACTATAATTAAGTGTGAACAAGGACAAACAATAATGCTAAGTCATGATACAAATAATCCTAGACCATATTCTCTAAATTTTAGGGTGCAAGGTACAAATGGGATTTGGCAAAAAGATGCACGTTCGGTATATATTGAAGGAGTAAGTAAGGAAGAACATAGATGGGATGAAGAGGAAGAGTACCTTAAAAAATATGATCATCCAATTTGGAAACGTTTTGAAAATGAAGCGTCAGGATCAGGGCATGGAGGAATGGACTTTTTTATTTTGAGGGCATTTATCGAAACGGTAAAAGGTGCGGCTCCTGTAATTGATGTCTATGATGCGGTTAGCATGAGTGTTATTTCTCCTTTAAGTGAAAAATCGATTCGTTTAGGTAGTACAGCTGTAAAAATCCCAGATTTTACTCGAGGAAAGTGGAAAACAAATAAACCCGTTTTTGGTCTGAATGATTATATTTAAATGATTTTATCTTATCTGGATTGGTCTATTATAGGTGCCTTTTTTCTGATTTCCTTAGGTGTTGGGATATGGGCTTCTAAAAAAGCAGGAGAAGATACAAAAACCTTTTTTCTTGCTGGACGGAATATGCCATGGTGGTTGCTGGGAGTCAGTATGGTTGCAACTACGTTTTCAACTGACACACCAAACCTTGTTACAGATTTGGTAAGGCAGAAAGGAGTTTCGGGGAACTGGGGTTGGTGGGCTTTTCTGATTACTGGCATGCTCACAGTATTTATATATTCGAAACTGTGGCACAGGTCTGAGGTTCTAACAGATATAGAATTCTATGAACTGAGATACAGTGGGAAAGCAGCAGCTTTTTTAAGAGCTTTTCGCGCACTATATCTGGGATTAATTTTTAATGTGCTAGTTATGGGATCTGTAAGTTTAGCAGCTGTAAAATTTGGTGAAATTGTATTGAATCTTCCAGGCTGGTTCACCTTAGGCATCGCAAGCTCTATTACTTTGGTATATTCTCTATTAGGTGGTCTCAGGGCTGTGATTATTACAGACTTTATTCAATTTATTCTCGCAATGGTTGGCTCTATTTGGGCAATGATTTATTGTATTGGGTTGCCAGAAATTGGAGGTCTTTCGAACCTTATATCCCATAATAATGTTATTGGCAAATTATCTATCATACCAGACTTTTCAAATCCAGATATTTGGGTACCTGTATTACTAGTTCCACTGGCTGTCCAGTGGTGGGCTAGTTATTACCCAGGTGCTGAACCTGGAGGTGGCGGTTATATAGCGCAGCGAATGTTTTCAGCTAAAAATGAGTTTAATGCAGTGGGAGCTACTTTTCTATTTAATATTATTCATTACGCTATACGTCCGTGGCCTTGGATATTAGTTGCACTGTGCTCTTTGATTATTTTTCCAGAATTATCAGATATAAAAGCGGCTTTTCCGAATTTGCCGGATGATAAATTAGGTCATGACGTGGCATATCCTGCTATGCTTACGCTTCTACCTTCTGGTCTGCTTGGGCTGGTGTCTGCTTCTTTGATCGCTGCTTTTATGAGTACTATGTCTACACAGTTGAATCTTGGAGCCAGCTATCTTGTTAATGATTTATATCATCGTTTTATAAACCCATCTGCTTCACAAAAAGAGTTAGTCAAAGTAGGGCGATTATTTACTTTTGCTTCTATAATTCTTGGAGGAGGTTTAGGTTTAATTCTTAAAAATGCTGGTCAAGCATTTAATTTACTTTTAATGATTGGTGCTGGTACTGGGCTCATATATATATTACGCTGGTTCTGGTGGCGGATTAATGCCTATACTGAAATAGCGGCTATGGTAAGTTCATTGCTGATTGCATGCTATCTCAACTTTGGAGGCTTGATTATTGATGATTGGTTAAAAATTGTCATTGGCTCAGTCTTAACAACTATTATTTGGTTAGTTGCTACATTTATTACTCCGCCAGTTAATGATGAAACCTTACAGGCATTTGTGTTAAAAGTAAATCCGGGCGGACCAGGATGGTCAAAATACTCAGGGGTTGTTTCTTCTGACTCGTGGCCTGTTCCGAGAGGCATTTTGGCAATGATGTTGGGTTGTGTTTTTGTCTATGCAGTTTTGATTGGAATTGGTCAATTCATTTATGGCTATATTGGACTTGGCGTTGTTATTTCTGGTTTGGGCATAACTTCATTATTTGGACTATTAAAAGTATGGAAATAAGCACGCCAGGAAGGATTTGCTTATTTGGTGAGCATCAAGACTATCTGGGGTTGCCGGTTATCGCTATGGCTATTTCATTGCGAGCAAGAATTCGCGGGTATCCAAGATCTGACAGAAAGATAATTATTCATAAAAAAGATTTTAAGGAAACAGAATCTTTTTCTCTTTCTGATTTAAACTATAATAGACCTAGAGATTATTTTAAAAGTGGGTTAAAAGTATGTTTAGAAGAGGGCTTGGTTTTTAGCAATGGTTTTGAATGTGAGATTACAAGTGATATACCTATTCAAGCAGGGACAAGTAGTTCTTCTGCGATTGTAGTAAGTTGGATCCATTTCCTATCTTTGATGGCTGAAAGGCCAATTAAGTGGTCCTTAAAAAAGTTAGGTGAGTTAGCATTTAAGGCTGAGGTTCTTGAGTTTGGCGAGCCAGGAGGAATGATGGACCAATACACAACTGCTATTGGGGATTTGGTCTATATAGAGTCAGAGCCAGAATTATTTGTAAAACAATTAAGCCCCAATCTAGGTAGTTTTATTTTAGGAGATTCAGGCGAGCCAAAAGACACAATGAAGATTCTTAAAAAATGTAGAGATCTAAGGATGGATATTATCCAAAATATTAAATTAAAAAATAAAAACTTCGATCTAAACTCTTGTAGTAAAGATCTTGATTTGTCATTGTTAAATCATAAAGAAAAAGATTTATTTTTTGGTACTGTTGAGAATCGAGATATTTTAAAAAGAGCCAAAGTTGAATTAGAGAAGAAAAATCCGGACCATAAAATTTTAGGAAACTTGCTAAATCAACAACATATTATTCTAAGAGAAAAATTAGGTGTAAGCACAAAAAAAATTGAATCAATGCTTACAGCAGCATTAGATGCTGGAGCATTAGGAGGCAAGATTAATGGCTCTGGTGGAGGTGGATGTATGTTTGTATATGCTCCTGAAAATCAAGAATCTATTGTTCAAGCCATAGAGTCTTCTGGTGGGGAAGCATACATAATTCATTCTGATACAGGTTCACATTTTTCAACTTATTTATGAATATAAATCTCCAAATTTATTGAACTTTCCAAAAACACCCCCCCAGGAATTTGGGGCGTGCTAGTTAATCTATAAAGTCTGTGGTTTATATTTTTTAGAAAAGAAATACCATAAAACAGTAGAAAATAATAAGATAATTCCGCCTGAATATGTGGTAACTAGAGAAGTTTTTAAACCATTCCATAAGATATGTGGTGCAATCTTTGTTATATCAGGGACAATACTCATAGCATCACTAATCCCGATTGCTGTTGCGATGATGCCAAACATCGCAGTTGCTGAACCAATTAATATAATTTTATCAATATGATAAGCGCTTTTAAAATTTTTAAATGAGATAAAAATTAAAAAACAGAAGGAAAGGTAAATAGGCATCATGAAAATTCCGCCAGAAATTAAATATTGAATCATAAATAATCCTTATTCATAAAATGTTAGTCGAAATCTACAAGCAGACACAATGTATCAAAAGGGATTCAAGCAAATAAAATGAGTTTAGAGGTTCCTAATAATTTTTAATATCGTACACTTTACCACTTTCTTTGTAGAATATCCATTCTCCATATCTTTGACCATTTTTATGATTTCCTTTAATCCATCTTTGACCATTATCATAAAAGGTTATCCATTCACCTTCTAGTTTTCCATTAACATATGTTCCTTCTGTCCATAATTGACCGTTAGGATACCAATGAGTCCATTTACCAGAGGCTTTTTCATTATTATAAGACCTTTGGAACATTTTCTGACCATTATCATACCAACCAGTCTCAATATCTAAATTTTTATCTATTTGTGAGAAACAATAAGAAACAAACAATAGGAATGATAAATATCTATACATTTTCTAATCTAGCCATAACCAGACTAACAAAAAATACCGAATGTGGAACTTGATAAATTAATAAATAATCTTTATTTATATGCTTTGAATAAAATCAGATAATAATAAAAGATCAAAAATATTTACTTCTGAATCAAAATTAATATCTGCTGAATCTATTGAGCCATTATTGTTTAAAACAAAAGATAATAATATTATAAAGTCAGAATCATTTAATATACCATCACCATTAATATCATAATGCGAAACAAAATTATTATTAAACTTTATTGCAACAGGTCTGTGGTCTGAAATATTTTGATCATACTGATTCCAACCACCATCAAGATATTCATCTATCTTAATTGTTTGTACTTCAAAATTATTTAATCCCTGGAATAGTTCATTTGTTATTAAAATATGATCAAGATGGGAAGGCCAATTTGGGAATGACCATTCAGAACTATTGCCTTGAGCAATTTCTAAATCTGCAAAAAAGTAATTGATAGAATCGTTTAATATTTCCTGAAACACATTATTCGCTGGTGCTTCAGCTATATTATCATTTAAATCACCTAAAACAATTACTCTATTATTTTCGAGATTATTATCAATGTACTCTTTAATAAGGTTTATCGCAGCATATCTCCTGGTTTCTTCATCAGATGTATCATCGAAGTCAATAATACCATCACCACAACATTTAAAATGATTGTTAATTATAAAATAATTTTTATCCATAAAATTAAAATCCATTACCATAGGAGATCGAGGAAAGGTACTCCAATAAGATGAAGTAGTATAGATCTCATAAATATCATTGATTTCTACTATTTCTGTTTTATAAATAAATGCTAAACCTGCAAACCAAGTTGATTGATAATACCCTGTATATGCTTGTAAAGCATTTAACATTTGGTCAAACATAATTGTATCATCTACTTCTTGTATAGCAATGATGTCTAAATCTAACTGTTGGATAATTTCAGAAACATAATCAATCGTAGCTTGATCGTTTTTAGGAAACCATTCGATATTCCATGTTGCTATATCCAGAGAGTTATCATCGCCAAAATATAAACTATCCAAGTCTTGAGTAAACAAGCTAGAAGCCAAGAAAAAGATAGAGTAAATAATACTTTTAAAATTTTTTCGGTAAAAAAACATAAATACAATTAGTAATGTTGTAAAAACAGGTTTCGTTATTATCAAAATATACACCAATCAAATTATTAGACTAACCCATCTACAAAAAATTAACATGCAATGTGGGTGTAGGTACAAACAAAAACCTCCACGGACATGGGAATTAAAGTAATTCATTTTTGATTAAATAAAATAATTATAAAATATAATATATCATTTGCAATATATATCGAGATTAATAATGTTTATCAGTTTCCAAAATACCCTGATTTTTTTAATTACTGCTGGAATTTTTATTTCATGTGAGAAAATAACTTCACCTCCAATACCTCATTTTCCAATTGGTAGTGAATACCCAAATATTTGTGGAACCGATAAAGGGTTTTTTATGATCTGGTATGAGGGAAGTGAATATTTGGTTATGTCTGAATTCAATGGAGAAAATTGGATACCAAAAGATACAATTCTATCAAGTAACCAATTTTTTAAAAATTGGGCAGACCTACCACAAATTTTTTATGCTGGCGGTGATACTATTGCTCTTTCATGGTTAGAGATGAGTGGGCAGGGAACATACGATTATAATGTGAAAGTGGCGATATCTGGTGACCGCGGCAAGAGTTGGTCAGATCCTGTTATTCCTCATCGTGATGGCACTATAGGTGAGCATGGATTTGTATCATTTTTTAAATATTTTGGCGAAATAGGAATCATCTGGTTGGACTCACGTGCAATGATGAATTCTGATCATGGTCTGAGTCCCGGAGGGATGCGACTTTATAGATCATCAATTAATTCAAATGGTGATCTTGGACCAGAAATTATGCTAGATGATATGGTATGCGAGTGCTGCCCTACATCAGCTATAAATACCAATAACGGGCCATTGATTGCATACAGAGACAGGAATAAAGATGAGATAAGAAATATTCAATTGTCATTTATAAATGACATCAGATTGCAGTACCCAATCAACGAAGATGGATGGAAAATTCCAGGCTGCCCTGTGAATGGACCAAAACTGGCTGTTAATGGAAAAAAAGTTGTAATCGTTTGGTATACCGCTCCAAATAATGAACCAAAGGTAAATATAGCTTTTTCAAAGGATGGGGGTATTTCATTTGGCAATCCAATAAAGATAGATAATGGATACGCATTGGGTAGGGCAGATGTTATTTGGGTTGATAAAGAAAATGTAATAGTAAGTTGGCTTGAAGAAAAAAATGAAGATGGTGAACTATTTTTAAAATTAATAAATGCTGAAAGTGGATTATTTTCATTCCAAACTTCGTTTTCTGTTAATTCTGGGCGCGGTAGCGGATATCCAAAATTAGCAAAAACAGATGACCAGATTTTTGTTGCATGGACAAAAACGGGTAAAACAACTGAAATCCAATCAAGGTGGATTCCTATAAATAAAATTTTTCATTAGAATAATATATACAAATAAAAAAACCCTCGAATGGTGGGTTAGAAATAAAATATTTTGTTATATAAAAACTAATTAATATTTACTTGTCCATTATACTTTTTAACAAGCGAAGATTCAAATGGAAGACAGTATGACATATGCCTGAAGTATTCTGAATATAAATCCCATAAAATTGTTTCACTACATTCGATATCTAAGACACTTTGGTGATTTGGTGAAATAGCAAATAGATCGATGAATAATGAATCCCCACTATATTTATAAGTCCCTATTAAATTTCGATTTACAGTTATTGATTTTGCTTCAAAATTAAAACAAGGACTTCCATTACATTGTTCCTCACTATTTTGTGTTGCTTCTTCTAGGTCATAAACTTCTCCATCAATAGTAAATTGGTATCCATCGTCATCAAGCGTCATACAATCATCACTCGTTTCTCCTAAAGTTGAGGCAAATTCACAAGGAAACCAAAATCCTATAATTGTATTTTCACTTTCTGGACCTGCATTGTTTTCTGAATTATTATTTTGGTCAGTGCAACTTGATACTTTTAATACCATTAGAGTAACAATAAAATTTATAATTAATGTTAAATTAAATTTTTTCACATCCGAACCTATCCATCATTCCACAAACAAAAAACCTCACGAATGTGTGATTAAATATTTTAAATAGCATGTTTATTTAAATTATCACGCATCAAAAACGCTTTCATTATTAAAGAATGGTTGTTTGTAAAACCTTTCACCAGTTATTTTGTATAATGCGTTAGCCAAAGCTCCAATAGAAGGAGGTAAACCAGGCTCTCCCAATCCCGTGGGAGGCAATTTATTTTCTACAAAAAATACTTTAATATTGGCAGGTGACTGGTTATGTCTTATTAAATTATATTTATCAAAGTTATTGTTTGTCACCGCTCCGTTTTTAAATTTTAATTTGCTATACAATGCATGTCCTATTCCATCAACTATACCGCCTTCAATCATATTTTTTGCACTATTTTTATTTATCACGATCCCACAGTCTACAGCGCACCAAATATTTTTAATTTTAGGTTGATTGTCAA
>CAYFIF010000038.1:0-13946 GCA_964343085.1 uncultured bacterium
CCAAGGATGAAAAAACTTCTTTGGCAATATAATGACTTCCCATAATAATTCCAATATAACCATTTTTAACATCTTTTTTTAAATTTTTTATACCATTTTTAATTGATCTTGTACTTATACATTCAACCCCTTTTTCAAAAAAAGCATTGTGTAATTTATTTGTTGGCATCAATAAATTATTATCAGTAGAAACGTATATTCTTTTAAAATAATTAATTTTAGAATCTATTATTCTTTTTATGTTTTTATCCTTTTTCAAACAAAATAATGCAACAACTTTTTTATCTGGAAAGTTTTTTTTCAGGGTGCTAATTGTAACCTCTATACCCTTATGATTATGAGAAACATCAAAATATATATTTTTTTTTAACCTTTGCATCCTGCCTGGCCATATAACAGTTTTGACGCCTTGCATAAAATGACCTATATCTATTGAATTATCAAAAATTTTAACTGCTTCTATTGCTAACATTGAATTTTCCACTTGGTGTCTTCCAATAAGAGGAATAAAGTATTTCCTCCCATCGTAACAAAAATATGTTCCTCTAAGATTTGGTTTTACTTTTGTTAATAATTTGTAATTAACCTTATATAATTTTGAATTAACATCTTTTGCTTTTTTAGTGATTACATCTTCCACAACTTTTTCCTGCCTTCCAATTATTACAGGAATACAATTTTTAATTATCCCAGCTTTCTCATAAGCAATAGTTTCCAGTTTTTCACCTAAAATATTTTGATGATCATAAGATATCGGTGTTATTACTGATAGTTCCGGGTTTATCACGTTTGTTGAATCAAGTCTACCACCTAAACCTGTTTCTATGACAGCAACGTCAACGTTTTGTTTATTAAAATAATCAAAAGCCATTGCTGTACAAACTTCAAAAAATGTAGATTGAATTTGTTGAATTTTTTTATGAACATTCTTGAAAAATTTAATTACATGATAATCCGATATTGATTTACCATTGACTCGAATTCTTTCATTAAAACGAATTAAATGCGGAGATGTATATAAACCAACTTTTTTACCAGATAAACACAATATTTTTTGAATTAATGCAGATGTTGTGCCCTTGCCATTTGTCCCTGCAACATGAATACATTCAAAATTGTTCTGAGGATTATTTATTTCATCTAAAAGGTTAATGGTATGTTCCAATCCAAGTTTAATTCCTCTTCTTTGTAAATTAAATAAATCTGCTAAAATATTAGAATAATTCAATATGTTTAATACTATCGATTGGAAAATTCAAAAATTTATTAGCGAGAACAATAAAAGATTTTTCTGAATCAGTTACATAACAGTTTATCTCTCTATTATTATTTGTGTCGGCATTAAGATCTTTTTTAATTAAAACCCTTTCTACTGATTCAGCAGAAGCTTTACCAGAATCAATAATATTAATGTTTTCTCCAATTATTTCCGATATTATTGGTTTAATTAATGGATAATGAGTACAACCAAGAATTATGGTATCAATATTAGACTGTTTAATTTCTTTTAAATAAGCCTTAGCAATCAATTTAGGGACTTCCCCCTTAATCCAACCTTCTTCTGCTAAAGGAACAAATAAAGGACAGGCCGTGCTAATAACTGATATATTATTATTTATTTTTAATAATGTGTTTTCATACGATTTGGAAAATATTGTCCCCACTGTCCCCAATACCCCGATTCTATTGTTTTTGCTTGTTTTGGCAGCCAGTAATGACCCTGGCTCAATCACACCTATGATAGGAATATCAAATTTTGATCTAAGAAAGTCTAAAGCCAGCGCTGATGCTGTATTACAAGCAATTATAATTAACTTACAATTTTGTTGAATTAACCATTGGGTTATTTGCTCAGAAAACTGCCTTATGCTTTTTGAACTTTTATTTCCATACGGGAGCCTAGCGGTATCTCCAAAGTAAATTATTTTTTCATTAGGGAGCTGATTTATCAGAGAATCTACTACGGTTAAACCGCCTATACCTGAATCGAAAACACCTATTGGCCTATTATCCATTTTTTATTCTTCTGCTAATAATTTTTCCCTCGATTTTTTAAATCTTATTATGGCCTCATAGATCGATTGGGCAATTCTTTGACGATGCGTTGCTTTTTTTAAAGCTTTTTCTTCTTTTGGATTAGATAAAAAACCAACTTCAATAAGTACACAAGGCATAGATGCACCAATCAAAACATAAAAACCCGCCTGCTTAACCCCTCTATTTGTTGTTTTTAATCTTTTCCCCATTTCTATTTGTATCATAGATGCCAAATCTTCACTTTCTTTCATAAACATACTTTGAGCCATCGTAGCCATAATTAGGCCCTCTCCAGAAAGATTATTATACCTATCTTTTTTTTCTTCAAGCTGTATAACAGAGTTTTCTCGTGCAGCAAGAGCCACCGCATCTTCGCTTTTTCCCGGACTTAGAAGGTAAGTTTCAAAACCTTGTATTGTCCTATTATTATGAGCATTAGCGTGAATACTAAGAAATATTTTACCATTATTATCATTTGCAAATTTTGTTCTGTCTTCAAGCGGAATAAACACATCCTCTTCTCGAGTATAATGAACTTTAATATTGGTGTTCGTTTCAATTAATCGCCCTATTCTTTTTGAAATATCCAAAACTATATCTTTTTCTTTTGTTCCATATCTACTCATGGTCCCACCATCTTTCCCACCATGACCTGGATCTAAAATAACAGTGTCAAGTTTCCACCGTTCTTTCACATCTTCTATTCGAACAATGTTTTTATTTAAAGGTGTCCGAAGTGTAATTACAATTTCATTTGGATCTAAACTTTGATACCAATCATGACTAATTACTTTTGAGCCAAGTTTAAAAGCAATTTGGGCCGTCTCTCCAATTTGATCTGATTCAACTTTCCTAATTACTCCAGCAAGCTCGGAATCCCTTAAAGAAACTGTATCAACAAGCGCACCAGATACAGTTATATAATACCAACCGTGTTTATTTATAAATGAACTAATATTTCTCTCAGAAAAAGGTTTCCTTGTTTTTAAACGTATAATCGTTCCATTTGATTTTTTTTGAGCAGTCATCCCAATTATATTAAATCTTACAATATCAATATCTAAAAATTCTTTGTTTTTATCGAAATTTAAACCAGGAAGAACAGTGGACTTAAGGATGTTAAAAAACTGGGATGCCGGTAAATATAAATCATCTTGTTCAATAATAACCTGATCTGACATATGATATGGAATATCTTCAACTAAAATAAAACTAGTATTACCAGAAATTTTAATTCTTTTGTTTTTTATATATAGTACAAGTTTTTTTCTATCTTTGTTTTCATATAACCGAGAAGATAAAGACCTTGCTAAATCTTTTGTTGAAATATATAATTTTGATTTACCAATAAGGTTTTTTATTTCTGATTGTGTTCCCGCACTTCGATTAAAAACCTGCACATTGGCTGATATACTACTTAAAAAAAAATTGCAAAAAATAAATCCTAGAATAAAAATATTTATAATAAATCTATTCATATAAGGAATTAACTATAATATATATCTTATTTATTTTTTTATATAAATCGAACATTTTTATCAAATAAAACGTTCAAAAAAATCAAAATAACAACGCCCTAGAGTAAAACTAGGGCGTTGTTAGGCAAAACAATTGGACTCTACTTTTTACTATACCACATTACAAGAATCATCAGTGCTAGAATTCCCGCGAATCCTGCATCGCCAAACTGAGCCATAATACGACCTAATCCAGCTATAACACCAAAAAAGTCATCAAACAAGATCCCAACGACAATTCCTACAACAACTAATGATTTTAGCAATTCTGTTATAGTACCGAGCCACTCGTTGAGTGTTTTTATACCGTTTAGCATAGTTTACTCCTGTTGGTATAGGAGAAATTTGGGCTATATGTTATCGCCCAAACTACTTCCTATGTTAATTATCCCAGAAACGAGAGAAATACCAACAGAGCCAGAAGCCCAGCAAAACCTCCATCTAAAAAGGTGTTTACGAGCTCAACAATACCTCCAATTGGGTCAAACCCAGTAGAATAAATAATGTTGACAAATACAAAAAGCACTATCAAAGCCTTAATTACGCCAACAATTCCAGATGCTGCATTTGCAACGGTTGAGTTTACATCAGCCATGCGAATACCTCCTTGGTTTGGTTTCTAACGAAAACAGGGACACCGCGCCCCCGTTATATTTTATAGATTGTTCTTTGTTTGTGGTTGAATTCAGAGTCAATCTCTTTCCATTGCTTTTAATTTACTAATAAATATTCATCAAAAATATGATTATTATTTTATTTTCAAAACTTGATTTATAACATTAAAAACTTCTGATGGTTTCACCATGTTTATACACTCCTTACATAATCTCCAATGTTTTCTATTGTGCTTACAATTGCCATTTGGTTTTAAAACTTTCACATTAAATCCAATAGGTTTTGTTAATTCCGGGTTTTGGGAACCGAAAATTGAAACAACAGGGATATTTAAATAAGCAGCTAAATGGCCAGCCATTGAATCAGGGCCAACTAAAAGCCTCTGGTTTTTTAACCAAGAATTAAAATCAATTAAATCACCACTAAAGATTTTCATTGATTTGTTATCAGTTTTTAACTCATCAATTAAATCTTTTGTTTCAGGGACTTTTACAATAGCAATTTTATGTTTATCAGATAAAATTTTTATTAATTCAATCCATAATTTATTAGACCAAGTACGTCTAGAATCTCCTGCCCCTGGATGTAACACTATATATCCTGATTGATTTCGTTTTTGTTCTTTTCTTTTAATAAATGGTTTTACTCCAATGCTGTTAACTAGATTTAGTGCTCTATCTTTTTGGTGTAGGTGATGGGGAAATATATTTGCCTTATCAATAAAATAATGTCCTCCTGTAAAATTATATCCGATCGAATATTTGCTTTTTATCTGATAAAGAAACCAGTTGTTTCTAATATCGCCTCTAAAGTCAATCGCCAAATCGATATCCTTGTCTCTTAATGACCTAGCAAAATCACGTGCCTGCCAAATCCTAATTAGATTGAGTGGTTTTTCTTTCCATGGTGCATTAAAAGGAATAACCTCATCAAAAAATTCAATGTTTTTTGCTAATGGCTCTGCTTCTATTGAACAGATTAAAATTATTTTCGCATTAAAAAAATGCTTGTGTAGGGATTCAACCGCTGGAAGAATAATGTATATATCACCAATACAATAATATTCGGTTATAACAATAGTTTTTATTTTATCTTTATTATAAGAGCTTTTCGTTTTAAATAAATTTAAAAAAAAATATATTGGGTTTAAGAATCCACTTAATATTTTTGATACAAAAATAAAATTTGGGTTGAATATTTCTTGTCTCAAATTTGAATACCTATAGATTTATAATAATCATAAAGTTTCTTTGACACCTGACTGATATCATGCTTTTTATATACCCAATCCTTTGCATTTTTACCATAATCAGCTATCTTGCCTTTGTTTTTTATCAACCCTCGCAAAATACCTTCAAGCGAGCTTTTGTTTATATTGATAAATGGGTGATCCGGTATAAATTTTTGATATTCATTATTTAATTCTGTAAGGGTACATATCCCCATTGAAAGTGATTCTACAGAATTCATCCCATATCCCCATCCACCACGATTCCCAATTTGGTCTATAAATAAATCTGCTGTTTTTTTCCTTTTAATTGTTTCACTTGATGTCTGGTTTTCAATTAAGTCAAACTGTATTAACTTTTCTTTCTCAAGTTTTTTGCAAACTTTTATAATTTTATCTGACCCTTTATAATGCCTATCTGTAGGAGCGTGGCAAACTTTGATAACTTTATTTAATTTATTTTTAACTAAGAATTGTGTTGTATCAAATGGTAAAAATAAATAATTAATATTTGGATGCTTATATAATAAATCTAATTCATTTGTTAGATTTAAATCGCTATTATTATCTATAAATGGCATTACGCCCCTTGTTCTTAAATCTTCTCCATGATAGTGGCATATAATTTTTTTCCCAAACCTTTTTAAGTTTTTAACAAAAAATTCATTTTTTAAAAAATCTGTTCCGCTTTCAAAATGGACTACATCAAAATCATACAAAGAATAATTTTTTATCGCATGCAATACTATAGGAAACCATAACCAATCTTTAAATCTATAAAATTGTTTATCTACAAACCCCTCGGGTTTCCATCTAGGTGGGAACCCGAGTTTATCTTTTTTATATCCCAATTCCCCTCTATAAAATTTAAAAATTTTGTTTCTAAGGCTTGACATCCATGGCGCAGTAAAATTAAACGGGAGATTTAAACAAATGTCGTCATCATAATTTTTAGGAGATCTGAAAAATGTAATAGCCCGGCAATAATGGCCATTAGTTTCATGTGTTTTTTTCCATAAGGTCAATGTCCCAACAGTGTTCTCAGGAGATATGTATAATATTTTTATGATAGCAACCTATTATAAAGATTGATTAATCTAAAACTAATATTATCCCAATTATAATCGGATTTTATTTTTTTTTGGTTATATAATATATCATCACGAGAAATATTTCTAATTGCATTTATTATTGTATTCGCTAATTCATTAACATCTCCAGGAGTAAAAAAATTTATCCCTTTAAAATCATAACGCATCATTGGTGGTAAATTTGGGCAAACCACTTGGCAACCAGATGCCATAAATTCAAATAGTTTTGTTGGGGTGCCTATGCGTGTAAGCGAATTATCATTAAAGGGTATTACTCCAACCGCATGATTTGAAAGATGCAGCCATATATCAGCGTGTGGTATATGTTTTTTTAGATTTATATGTTTACTCATATCTAAAATTTTAATGGCTTTATGCAAACTGTTTTTAAAACTATCCAGTCTAAAATCACCAAATAACGTTAATGTCGCATCTGGAATTTGACTAATAACAATAGGCATCGCTTTAACCAATTCAAGAATTCCCCTTTCTGGGGCCAGATTACCATGATAAATAATTGAATTCTTTATTTTTTTTTTAATCTTAAGACCATCAAAGAAAAAATTAACAGGAAAATTTTCGAGCACTATGGGTTTAAAACCCTGAGAATTATAATCTGAATTCATAATTGCACTACTAGCAACAATTATTTCATCAACATATCTTAAAAACGATTTTTCTTTTTTTAGCCAATATTTTTCTTTTAAATATCTAATGGGTTTCCCCCATCTAGAAAATGTGTTGATTATTGCACAATAGTCTTCATGAACATCATAAATAATTTTAGATCCAAATATTTTTTTTATATTAATTGCTAAAGATAACAATTCAGGTTCATGAATATGAACTAATGCTGTTTTTTTATTTTTAGAAACATCATAAAAAACACGTTTTGAATAATTTGAAATGGAAAGAGCGCTAGAAAAATTAAAATGTTCTAGACCAACATCAGATAAATTTTTAGAGCTGGAAGACCGGGTATAGTATCTAACTTTAAAGCCATTTAACAAAAGTGCTTTAATTTGCCGATGATAAATTCGTTCATCATCAGGGAAATGCAAACAAGAAATAACTATAATCACTTTATTAAATTTTTTAGAACTGTTTTTTCATTTTCTTTGATTACGATTGTGTACCAAATAATAGGATATAATAACATTAATAAAAAACGAGCCAAATTATCATTCCCTAAATAAACCGCTGTAGCAATAAAAAAAACAGGGAAAACACACGCAATCCAATTATAATCTGTAGGATAAATTTTATTTGAATAAATAAATATTGTTAAGCTCATAAAAAAATAAGCAATTACAGTTGCATATGCTGAACCAACAACACCATAAAGAGGTATTAAAATAATATTTAATACAATATTGAAAATGGCTCCAACAAGTCTAAAGATTGGGATCCACCTGGTTTTATTTTTTATATATACACCGGGAAGCTGTATAACATAAGTACCAAAAAAGAAATATCCTAAAAGAATCAAATAAACTACATCGATCGCCCCCCAAAACTTTTGACTAATTAAATATGACCCCCCAATATTTATTTTTATTAATTCACCAATCCATAAGATAATAAAGACTATAATAAAGCCAAGTAAACCAAGAAAAATCGTTGCTGATATTGAAAAGTCCTTTCTTGCGCCTTTGCTGTTCCCTCTTTTCAAAAAGTATGGGGTCCAACCCATATTAAACCCCATTATAACGATTAGACCTAGCATACCTAATTTGTGTCCTGCTGAATAAAGGCCAACAGAAAAAGAACCATCAAGCATAGCTAATAAATATCGATTAGCTAATTCCATCGCTACGGTAAAAACCCCAGCTGGAAGGAATGGAAGACCAAAAACTAAAACGCTCTTAGCTACACTTAAAGAAAGTTTTTTAATTGTTATTTTCTTCAGTATAATAGGGAAGGAAATCAATAATAGTAAAAGAGATGCGGCTAGATTTGCTAACAAAACACCTTCAATTCCCTTTCTTAGTAAAACAACAAATAAAATATTAAAACCCATCGTTGCTAAAACATTAATTAAATTATATAAAACAAACTGGAATGACCTTTCCTCTGCCCTTAACAGCAGCACTGATAAATTCCAAATTGCATCGCATGCTAATATATAAGATAAAAGAATTACTAGTTTTGGTTCGTTAACAGATAAAACATAAACAGATATTATTGGGCTTGAAAAATATAAAATAATAGAAAAGGTTAGACTCGTTACTACCTGCATAATATATATTGTTGATAAATACACTTTTTGTTTTTCATTTTTAAAAGCAATTGCATACTTCAACAATGCTGAATCCATACCATATTTATAAAAAATTAATGCTACGCCCATAAATGCATAAGCGAGTGATATCACGCCATATTCTTCCGGAGTAAATAAATGAGTGTAAAGCGGTAAAAGTAAAAATGTGACTATCCTTGCTAAAACATGGCCGAATCCATAAATCAGCGATTGGCGACCTAAGGATCTAATAGACATTTGACTTAAAAAAGAATCTCAATTGTATCACGAAAAATACCGCTCGATCCAAAATTTTCTTTAAACCTTCCCAGCCCCATATTAGGTTTTTCTTTAACTGTAAATAAACCAAAATCATAAGTTGAATAATTTTCTTCAATTGCCCATTCTATTATATTATAGAAAAGTAAATTGACGGATCTATATTCTTTATATTTATCATTATGACAAATATAAAATGCCAAAACTGTATTCTTATTTAAAATAAAATTAATAACACCTGCCACCATTTTTTCTTTCAGGTATGCTGCAAAAAGATTAATTCTATCAGGAAATATATTTACTAGTTTAAGCAATTCTTCCAGAGTATGTGTGGGGTAAACATTATGCCTTAACAAAAGATTTTTTTCCAGTAATTTATAGAAAGTTTTGTAGTCATTTGTTTGTTTAACCTTGACATCTTTCTTTAATGCGCTATTAACCGCTCTTAAATGAGAGGGCCGGAATTTACCCAAATTAAATTTTAGGCTTTTTTCTAAAAACAAAACACTCGACAGTTCTTTCTTAATATACCTAAACCCATATTTTAGATAAGAAAATTCAATATAGTTTGACAACCTTTTTTGGTAAATAATAGGTGGAAGTGTAATCCTAATACCGCTAACTCCTAATAATTTTACATAATCAATAAATGCTTTAACTAATAATAAAGAATCAGATATACTTATATTCTCTTTAACAACAAATGATCCTATAGATGACCCCGGATGGGAAACAAAAATATTTTTTTTATTTATTTCCTTTATTGCAGCAGGAATGACACCAATTATTTTATCTTTTTTATAAGCTATTAAACTGTGATCAATAAAGCGTTCTTTGGAATGATAACTCAAAAATTTTCGAAGATGAAAAATGGTGCCATTATTACTTGATTCAATAAATGAATCCCATTCTTCTCTTTTTGATTCTGTAAAAGATTTTATTTTTATCATAATCCAACCAAGGGTTGTTTCTTAATATTTTTACTAATTCTTATTGAATATTGCTTTAAGCTAAATATAATTTGGTATTTTAATTTAAAGGAGTAAAGATTGAATTCTGTCATTGAAAAAATTCATTCCCGAGAAATTTTTGATTCTAGAGGAAATCCAACAATTGAAGTTGATATAAAATTAAAGAATGGAATCGTTGGGCGAGCATCAGTACCCTCTGGAGCATCAACGGGTGCCCACGAAGCAATTGAATTAAGAGATACAGATAAAAACCGTTATTTTGGTAGGGGTGTTTGTAAAGCTGTTAATAACATAAATACAATTATTGCTGATACATTAAGGGGTTTTGATGTAACCAATCAATCAGACCTAGATAAAATTATGATTGATTTAGATGGCACAGAAAACAAATCCAATTTAGGCGCAAACGCGCTTTTGGGGGTTTCTTTAGCTGCTGCTCATGCCGGATGCAAATATTCTAGGTTACCTCTTTTTCAATATTTAGGGGGTGGGAATGCATCAATTTTACCAATACCAATGATGAATATTCTAAATGGCGGCAGTCATGCTGATAATACAATAGATATACAAGAATTTATGATCTATCCCATTGGCGCCTCCACATTTTCTCATGCTCTTCAAATGGGCATAGAAATATTTCACAACTTAAAGTCTGTATTAGAATCCAAGGGTTTAAATACTAGTGTAGGAGATGAAGGTGGATTTGCACCAAACTTAAAATCAAATGAAGAGGCAATTAATGTTATTATGGAAGCTGTTGATAATTCAAAATATAAAGCAGGACGGGATGTCTATTTAGCGTTAGATGTAGCGGCAAGCGAACTTTATCAAGATGGAAAATATAATCTTAAATCAGAAAACAAATCATTGTCTTCAAAAGATATGGTCTCATATTTAGGTGATTTAGTAGAAAAATACCCAATAATTTCTATTGAAGATGGACTTAATGAAGATGATTGGGATGGTTGGTCATATCTAACTCAAGAATTAGGAAACAAAGTACAAATTGTTGGAGATGATCTAACGGTTACAAATATAAAAAGGTTAAGACGGGCAATAAACGAAAATTCAATGAACGCAATTTTAATCAAACTTAACCAAATTGGCACTGTTACTGAAACAATTGAAGCTGTTGATTTAGCAAGTGATTATGATTTTGGCGCAATAATTTCTCATAGATCCGGAGAAACAGAGGATACAACAATTGCAGATTTCGCAGTTGCTATGGGAATGGGTCAAATAAAAACAGGCTCTGCATCAAGAACCGATCGTATAGCTAAATATAATCAACTATTACGGATAGAAGAATATCTTGGCAATAAAGCACAATTAGCTGAGATGAAAGTATTAGGAATCACCGTATAATGCAATATGCAGGTATGCGCAGAAATGCCAAGCCAAGAAATGTTCGAAGAAAAGGCGCTGATAACCAAAAAAGACTAGTCCGCTTTGTATTAATATTTATAGTTTTTATTTTACTAATAATATTTGTCTTCGGGAATCATGGGTTGTTACAGTTGTATAAATTAAAAAAAGAAAGGTTGCTTATTCAAAGCAACATATCACAGCTCAGAAAAGAAAGAGAAGAGTTAAAAAAAGAAAAAAACATGCTAGAAAACAATTTAGATTATATAGAAAAACTTGCTCGAGAAAGATTTCGTATGGCAAAAAAAGGAGAAAAAGTTTTTAAAGTGATACCAAAAAAAGAATAATAAACAAACTAAAAACCCAATTGAAAATATACCTTCTCACCATCTTTCATTTTACTCGAACATACAAGCTCAACGTTATTGGGCACTTTTTTGAAATCAAAAACCATGTCAGAAGTTATGGATTTACCCTTTTTTATATCAAAAGCAACCGTGTTTTTCCCTTCAAAGGGATTCATTTCCCCTTTATTATCACCTGAACCAGAAATTTTCACTAACGATAGTCCTGTAAAATTAAATTTCTTTGAATTTGTATTTGTTATTTGAACTTTGACAAAAGCCTTTTTACCCTTTTGTCTCGCACTTATTAATTTGAATTTCACACCATCAGCTATCTGTGTTGAACCAACAGGAAGTGAAACGGTTGCATTCTCAAGGGCTGCAGCAGGAACATAGGCTTCAAACGCAACCTTTACATATTTGCCACTTGGATCAAGTTTTAATTTCCTTACCTTTGTACCAGCATTTAACTTACCTAAAGAAGATTTATTATCGGGTTTAGATGTTAAAGTTGAGTTAGTTGTTAATTTTGTATCTTGACCAAGAGAAAAACCAATTAAAAAAATAATAAAACCCCATTTCATGTTTTATAGGACCTCCTCGCCAATTTTTTGTTTAAGAAACGCATCTAAATAAATTTCAACTCGTCTATTTGTAGCACGTGCTTCTCTTTTATCCTCTCGATTCATTGACCTTAAAGTTTCAAGGTCAATAAGCGGTCTGAATGAACCATATCCAAGAGCAGAAAAATTCTTCTCTTCCATACCCGCATATTTACTTAGGAGCCTTACTAAATTTAAAGATCTTGCAGCTGACAACTCCCAATTACTAGGATAAGCCGCCTTTTTGGGAAGCGGAATATCATCTGTATGACCCTCGCATCTAACCTCAACATTTAAAAATTTATTCCTGTTATCAATAAGCAAAAGAAGGTCTTCGTATTCTGGATCGTCAAATACATTTAAAATTTTGGAAGTCCTAACAATCCCTCCAATTTGTATAAGTAGGGGATGTACCCTTGGGTCAACATCTTTTGACATGGATTTAAAAAGTTTTCCTCGCATAGTGATTTTAATTCCCTTTGTGACCCTCTCTATGGAAACATATGAAGATGAGACACTTGCTATTAATTCTTCGTATGTTTCATCAAGCAACCTGTTTATAACTCGATCAATATGTTTTTCTGCATCATTTAAAATAACTAATAGAAGAACAAAAAAGGTTAACAACAAGGTAACCATATCAGCAAAAGTAAGAGCCCAGGCTGTTGCCTTTGCCCTTCTTTCATCAAGAGAAAGTTGTTGACGAATTTGCATTAAGAATTAGTCCTTTTTTGGGCGAAGATAGTAAGGCACAAAAGTCATAAGCTTCTCTTTTATGAGAATTGGATGTTCCCTTGCGTGTATAGAAATAATCCCTTCAACAACAATGTTTTTTAACATCATCTCATTTTCAGATTTTCTTTTCAATTTTCCACCTATAGGAAGAAACAACATATTAGATAGAAAGACACCATAAAAAGTAGTTATAAGAGCAAGCCCCATACCTGAAAGAAGCTCTGCAAATTTTTCTGCCACATCATAATTTGCCTGTGCCTCATCTCCACCAGATGCAAAGTTGTTCATCATCACAATTAGACCTAAGACAGTACCAAGCATTCCAAATGCAGGTGCGTATGCTCCCATATACAGAAACAACTCTTGACCTGCAATATGTCTACTTTGAATATTGCTCATTTCAAGATTCAAAAAAGTTCTGAGTCTTGTAGATTCTCTTTCATTTATTGCCAACTCTATTCCATTTCTAAAAAACCCTGAATTCATCCTAGAAAGCTCCGCCTCTAAAGAAAGTAGCCCATCTTTTCTTGCTTTTTCAGCCCACCTTACAATTTCTTCAATCGTTTCCACATAATCAGTTTTATCATCAATAAAAACATTTTTGAGAACGCTGAAAACTTTACCTACTGCATTTAGTGGAAGCGCTACCATAGTTGCTGTAAGCGTACCACCAATAACAATAACTATTGAAGAAAAATTCCCAAACCACCCTAACTGACCACCACCACTTAGGATACCAAAAACAATGATGCTTATTCCAGCTATAAGACCAATGATTGTGCCTAAATCCATAATTCCTCTTTAATTTTCATATAAGTTACTTTAATAAAATAATTCGCGTCGAAGTTAATGAAATTCATTTATTATAAATACTAATCCTTTTTTTTGCTTTTTGAAATAATCTTACTGTTTTCATATAACTC
>CAYFIF010000039.1:0-13377 GCA_964343085.1 uncultured bacterium
TGCCCAGTATAATTAATAATAGACCTTCCTTCATTGATTGCACTTTCGCCCTGAGACACAGTTCCGGTCGGGTCATATATTTGATCAACTTCAATATAATTATAATCAAGGAGCTTCCCTCTAATTATATCTAAATGATCATCGTCGTACTCACCATCATCACCTGGGCCCTGATTGGAGGCAAACCCGGAACCTTTTTTGAACCAATTGCCGCTCGTGGCATCAGGATATCTTTCATAATGAATTGTTCTTGACACCATCGTATTTACATGCGAAGTATCTTCAGCAGAAAAACGTCCAACAAAAATCTCAGGATAAAAATCATCTCCGGCTAGGAAACCATATGAAGGGTCTGCTGGACTATTTGATCCATTACCAAGTGAAAAACGAGGTGATGGAATCTGATCAATATCACCTACCAAGAGAAGGAAAGTCAAGCCCTCTTGGTAGTAATAATTTTCAACAAAATCTTTAATCTGATCTGAAGTATTACCAATATCATTAACATCTACAATTTCTGTAGGTATTCCTTTGATATTTTTCCAATCTACTAGCGGTTCCATTGCATCCATAAATGGGCCATGGCAAATTACAAGCATTTTGCCTAGCTCACCGAGGGGATCATATCGAGCACTATTAGAATAATTCAAGAAATGTTCTTCGTAGATCAGGTGCTGGCTACGAGGAATGATATTATTCTCAGGATATCGAACTAGTGGATTAACGCTACTAATTCCATCTTCTTTAACTTTTAATTTAATTTCAGTAAATACACGCAAAGTCTTTTTTATTGGATTGTATTGAACCGGCTGTATCACTACTGCCTGCCCTCGAACTAAACCAGAAATGTATGGATCTCTCAGAAAAGCAATTTCTTTAGGATAAAACTCATCTTTTTCATAAACATCGCTATAAGTGTATGGCACTGAAGAAGGGAGAATATTCCTATAAAGGTTACCTTTAGAAGGCAGAATATCAATTTGTTCATAATCAATGTACTTTGAGCTAGAAATTTCAATTTTCATTTTTGATATTTCAGGAATAATTATTGATCTAGCAATCTGCGGAAGTTCCGGGTTTCCCTCTTCCAATATTGAAGCACTTCCAGGAAATTTTAAACTGTGTTTATTATTTGGCAGATCAATAATATAGAAACCAGGTAATTGAAAAAAAATTTCTATGCCATTATTTGGTAAGTTATTTACACTCCATATGGGCTCTTTAGGCTCTGGAGAGCTACCTTCAATCCATGCCTGAGCACTTAAGCTGACATTTAGCATATAAATTCCCAATAGAATGATATATATTCTAATCCTAAACATAACAGAAACTAATTCTCACTATTTTTACAACAAAATGATTTATTTTTATAAAAAATTCAATTCAATATAATTCATCTGGTCCAATAGGAGCTGTCCCCACATGCCCGACAACTATCCCTGCAGCGTTATTTGCAAATGTTACAGCTTGAATTAAATCAACACCAGATAATAAAGCTGAGGATATACAAGCCATCACCGTATCTCCAGCTCCGCTTACATCAAATACTTCTTTAGCAGTTGATGGGATATGCCAACAATCCTCACCATCAATCACTGACATACCAAGCCCTCCCCTAGTAATAACACATGTTTTTATTTTATACAAATCGCATATTTTCTTTCCTGCAGACTCAACATCTTTTTCATTTTTAATTTCGCTGTTTACAATTATTTCAGCCTCCTTTAGATTTGGCGTAATTAAATCTGCCCCACAATACTTATCCCAGTCCTCCCCTTTAGGGTCAATAAACACTTCTATATTTTTTCTTCGGGCCTCATCAATTATAAAACTAACTATATCTCTTTTGCATAAACCTTTATCATAGTCACTTATAATAATTCCATCGTATTCTTTGATTCTTTTCGATACTGTATCAGTTAATTTGCTATAATCTGCTTTATTTAAAAAACTGGAGTCCCAATCTACTCGAACAATGTGCTGCCTATCTGCAATAATTCTCATTTTCCGAGTTGATTGAATTCCATGGCATTTTAAGAGTCCATCAGTGCCTATATCTGACTCAGTCAGTTTTCGTTTTATCGCTTCCCCTGTAATATCATCCCCTATGGCACTAACTAGGCCAATATTAACTCCTATATTTAGAAGATTTCTTATTACATTACCACAGCCACCTAGAGTCATTAAATTGTTGTGCTCAACTACTACAGGGACTGGAGCTTCAGGCGATATACGATCAACACGACCAATAATAAATTCATCTAACATTATATCCCCAAACACAAGAATAGATGGAGATTTATCCCTTATCCTAATTATAGTTGACATTTAATTAAACATTTATTTTCATTAGATCTGGTTATTTTACGATAAATTAATCCTAAAAGCTCAAAAATTATGAAAAGATAATTGAATAAACACCCTTATCTTGAACGCTTATTTCCAAAATTCTATCTTCTGAAAAATTTCAGAAGCCTTTTTTATCTTACCTCTTTTTAAGAGTCCCATTTTATATATTTTTAATTTTTTTATGAGCATGTTTTTAGCCACCTCGTAGCCTCCGCTATTATTTAAAAATCCTTTTCTAAGTAATTTTTCGATCGCATACGCTCTATAATGCTCTATTCCATTTGGAGCTGTGGACAACTGACCAGCATGCCCTCCATATTTTTTGATTAAAATTTTATCAATGTAAAAAACCTCATATTGAGATGTTACACGTAACCAGAGATCATAATCTTCACAAATCGGAATATTTTCATCAAAAAATCCTATCTTTTTAAATATAGACTTATGCATTATGACCGATGATGGAGAAATCCTGCATATATCAAGACATTTTTCAAAAATCCATCCTCCATATTTTTTATGCTTTTTACCTTGATTTATTCGCAAACCATTTCGTATCCAAATCTCATCTGAATGAAAAAATAAAATATTTGGGTTTTTTTCTATTGAGTTGATTTGATACCTTAGCTTATCTGGAAGCCACTCATCATCTGAATCGAGGAATGCTATCCAATCTCCTCTAGATTTCTTGATTCCTAAGTTTCTAGCACTACTAACACCTTTATTAGATTGCTTAAATAATCTAATAGAGGGATATCGTTTTTCAATCAACTGATAAGTCCCATCATTGGAGCCATCATCAACGACAATAATTTCTAAAGGATATACCGTTTGGTTTAATATAGATTTTATTGCCGTTTCAATGAAACCTATACGATTATAAGAAGGAATTACAACCGAGATATCCATAATTAAAATTAAATATTAACATCTTTAAGCAACCTCTTGTAATAGTCGTAAGTTCTAAGAAGGCCTTCTTCTCTTGATATCTTTGGGCTCCATTTCAGTAATTCCTTTGCATTTCTTATATCAGGTTTGCGCTTTAAAGGATCATCAACAGGCAAATCCTTAAATATAATCTCGCTCGATGATTTGGTAATCTTTTTAATTTCTTTTGCTAAGCTTAATATCGTAACCTCATTTGGGTTTCCAAGATTAATTGGTGTCGATATATTGCTTTTCATTAACCTGATTAATCCGTCCACTAAATCATCAATATAACAAAATGACCTTGAATGATTACCATCACCATAAATAGTAATTGGAGTTTTTTTGAGTGCTTGGATAAAAAAATTTGAAATTACTCTCCCATCATTAACCTCCATTCTAGGGCCATAAGTATTAAAAATTCTGGCAATCCTTACATCTACATTGTACTGTCTATGATAATCAGAAAATAAGGTCTCAGAGGCGCGTTTACCTTCATCATAACATGCTCTAGGGCCAATAGGATTAACACTTCCATGATAGCTTTCAGGCTGAGGATGGACAGTAGGATTACCGTAAACTTCTGAAGTAGAAGCCTGAAGAATTTTGGCATCGTTATTTTTTGCTAACTCTAACATATTTATTGAGCCATGTACATTAGTTTTAATTGTTTTAACTGGGTCTTCTTGATAATATTTTGGACTAGCAGGACAAGCAAGGTTATATATACCATCAACTTTTATTTTTAATGGCTCTGTTATATCATGTTCTATCATTTTAAAATGTTTAAAATCATTTAAAAATTCAACATTTTTTTTTGTACCAGTAAAATAATTATCGATGCAAATGACCTCTTTACCCAATTCAAGAAGCTTTTGACATAGATGAGATCCAATAAACCCGGCTCCGCCTGTGACTAAAATTTTCATTTACTTTATCAATTTTTTTTAAAGAAAATTATTCCTATAACTTTCTCATGATGTAATTAACAATAGCAAGATCTTGAACTGCATTACCAACAGATTTAAACAAAGTGATTTCCTTTTTATTTTCTCGCGAAGGTGCCAATCCTAGTACCAACTCTCCTATTTCACAATAAATATTTTCAAAAGACCAAATCTTTTCCTCCTTTGGAATTATAAGATCCCCGGCTTCTAGGATACACATTTTAAGATGGTCAACTACAATTTTAGACCTTAAAATAGTAGAAGAAGGAATCTCTCTTGATGAGGGCTGATAAGATCCTATTGCATTAATGTGACATCCAGGGGGTATTTGTTCATCAGAAAAGACCGGTAGTTGAGAAGTAGTTGCTGTACAAATAATGCTATTCCCAGGTATTTCTGATGATTTAATTGGAGAGCATTCAATAGAATAGTTATTTTTTATTTTTTTTGAAAATGAATTGCTTTTCTCTACGCTGGAGCCTACTACCCCAATAAATGAAATATCTCTTACTGCCAGCACAGCATCTATCTGATATAAAGCCTGTGATCCTGTCCCAAATAAAACTAAATCTTTTGAATCTTCATTAGATAAATATCTAGTAGCAAGCCCAGAAGCTGCACCCGTCCTCATCTGAGTTATAGACCCTCCATCCATGATAGCAATTAGGTCTCCGGAATTGACATCAAAAACATTAATAACACCTACAATGGATGGAATTTTATCCGATCTAATATTGACAATTTTAACAATAAAATATTGGCTGCTTGGAAGAAAGACTGGCATAATTAATGAATTTTGTCTTTCACCGATATTAATATGGCTTCTAATGGGAATTTTTGAGGAGGATTTATATATTTCTTTAAAAGCCCATTCCATCTGTTTAATAGCGTGATTCATGGGAATGGAGGAGAAAATTTTTTCTTTTGCTATGTATGGTATTGACAATCTTGATTTATTTAAATAATGGAGAGGGATAAATATTATTTTGGATCAATTTTTTTATTTCTTCCTTAACATATGGTTTGTCTGCTTGATATGTAACACCAAACCAATTAGAGGAGGACTTTAATACATCAACCTTTTCAATCTTATTTTCAATCAAATTATTGATCACTTTTGGGATTAAAAATTCTGATTTGGAATCATTAATTTGATAATCCAAAAAGATTTTAAAGTCATTGTTTAAATATTTAAAAATTTTTGGCGTAAATCCCCAAAAATTCATGGAGACGGGCTCCTGCCCTGTAAGGCGCATATCGCGGTTTGATTTAATAGAGCTTTCTGCCCGCTCAAGACCAGAAGTCTCGGAAATTGAATCGAGGTAATTGGAGCTAGTAGTACAGATACCACGGGTTACAGATCCGTAATTAGACAATGTATTTTCAAGTTTATATGCAACCATACAAAAGCCCGGGCTTTTGGATTTTTTAGAGAGAAAATAGTCAATTACCACCTTGAAGGATTCACGCCCATAAAAATCATCACCATTAATAACAACGAACGGAGAATTAATATTATTTTCAGCCGTTAAAATAGCGTGTCCGGTGCCCCAAGGTTTTTTTCTTTGGCCCGGGCATTTATACCCAATAGGCAGATTTTCCAAGTCTTGAAATACGAAGTCAACATTAATCTTGTCTAAATATTTATTTGTTATTTTTTGTCGAAATTGAGTTTCAAATTCCCTTCTAATAATAAATACAACTTTCTTAAAACCCACATCGATCGCATCATATATGGAATAATCTATAATCGTTTCTCCGCATGGTCCAACAGAATCCAGTTGCTTTAATCCGCCATATCTTGATCCCATTCCAGCTGCCATTACTAAAAGAGCTATATCATTCATTAAATTTTTCTAATTGTTAATTTCAAAAACTACCAATTATTCTTGTATTAAAAAAAGATCGAAAAGCAATAATTATCAAACTTTTGATTTAAATTAAATTTTAGGATTCTTCATTTATATTATTTAACCAAAAAGCCATCGCCAAAAGGATCATCTGGATCTACATAATAAGTATTGCTACCTATTATATATGCATCCCCAGTAACTTTTGGAAAAACTATATTCAATGAACCAATTTTTTCTTCTTTAAAAATTGAGACTTTAAAAGTTGACCCTATTATACTTTCAATAATCAAGTCTTCGCCTTTTTTAATTTTTCTTTTGGAATATTCTATTGCAGCTCTAGCGCTTACTCCAGTCCCAGTTGGGCTCCTATCAATTTGGCCATTTGCAAAAACACAAACATTTCTACTATGATTATCTTGAAATTCAGCAGAATCAATAAAGATTGTACCATACAAACTATGTTTCTTGTTTGTTAACGGATGGATTAATTCTAAAGAATCGTTCACCGCTAATTTTAATTTCATCCCTATATCAATTAATCTATCTCTATAAATAGGGTTGCACCCTAAACCAAAATCACTAGACCGTACAACCACATAAAAAGCTCCTCCATATGCAATGTCACAATTTATTTTTCCAATTCCATCAATTTCAATTTTATAATTTAATTTATATACAAAAGATGCAACATTTACAAAGCTTATCCCTACTAATTTATTATTTACTATAACGGGACTTGCTTTTATTTTCCCGGATGGAACATCCATTATTATATTTGTACTTTTGGAATTATTCTTTAAAAAATCTTTTGATTTAAATAAAACCTTAGCAATAGCAATAACTGCATGACCACAACCCGTTGAATAGCCATTATTATGCATAAAGATTACCCCTAAATCAGAATCTTCTGAATCAGGTTCCACTAATAAAGCCCCATACATATCAATATGGCCCCGAGGTTCAGACATTAAAATTTTTCTTAAATAATCATAGTTTTCCCTTAAATATGCCCGTTTTTCTAAAACTGTCTTCCCTTCCAACCTGGGATATCCATCTAAAATAATTCTTAATGGCTCTCCCGCTGTATGGGTTTCCAACGTTTTAATTCGAATCCATTCTGATGGAGGCTTCCAATCCTTTATTTTTTTAAAAATCACTGGATTGATATTTCTGGCTTTGGCAGGACTTCGTTTTCAATAAATTTCATCATACCTAACATAATATCCCAATTAGATAATAAGTTTTTTGTACTAATTTCGTTTTTATAATTTATTTCTAGATTTGTATTTATATCTAATAGTCCTTGTGATATAATTAAAATTTCTTCAGCGGCTTTTAAAAAACCTGCTTTTCGAAAACCTAAATATGTTAAAAAATTAATTGTTGGAGAAATTCCTGCTACATAAACTTTATTTTCTTTTGATAATATGTTATTTTTGGTATTTGATGAAAAAATTAATTCCCCAAAAAAATTATTTTTTTTATAAAAATGGTCATGGATTTTTTGTCGCTGCTCTTGATCTCCAACATTAGCCAGCAAAGGGAAAAATATTGCAGGCGAAAAATGTTTCACAAGAGGATCTGAATTAAAATCATGATTGTGGTATACACCATAATTCTGATCCCAAAAACGTTCCATCTCCCTTTTAAAATATTTAATACGAGACTTTAATTCTTTTATCACCTCTTTACGTTCTAAAATGCTTGCTATTTCAAGCAAGGCAATACAATCGGCAATATAAAGGCTATTTAGCCCAACTTTATTTAGAGGAAAAAGTTCACTCGTTTTATTAATTCCTATATCACCAATAGCTAAAGAATCTGTAGGATCTATACTAATATCCATATAAAAATTATCATTATAAACAGAATTAATAAAATCGCTTCTAATTTTAGAATATTCAAATCCTAAAACACCATTATCCATCCTGAATTTAGGCCACCATCTGTTCCATGTAATTAAATCTTCAAAACAAGCTTCTAAAAACCAAATATTTGGATACCTTTTATAAACCTCTTTAACAATTATACTGGAAACAGGAATGTTATGATCTTCAAAATACTTAATATCATCCTCAATATTATTTTTTCTAATTAAAACATTAGTACCCCTATTATTAAAACGCTCTATAACGTTCACATAAGCAATATCTTGATTAATTAGACATGATAAATACGGTATTAAAAACCCATCCCAATTAAAACAATAATACCCATCATTCCTTTTTTTCTTGAAACGCCTTTCTGTCGAAATTACACGATCAAACTTAGGCTCATATATAAGGCTCCAGCCTATTAAAGATTCGATAGCTGAGTATGCATTTGAAAGGTTACCATAAATTTTTGCACGATCTAACATTCTGTTCTTTTCTAGATTAATCACAGATTCTATTTCAGAAATAGATCTCTCTCTTCCAGTTGAAATACCAATTTTTTTTCCTACCAAAAAACAAAGATATGGAGTTTTTATTGGTAAATAAGGATCATCAACAATTTGGTTTTCCGTGCTAAAAACTTTGATAATCTTGCCTGGCAATATTGCTTTAATCATCGACTTGCTTTGAGTAATACTTCCTTTGCTATTCCAGAGGAGTCCAGTTTCTATAACAACTTTTATTTTCTTTTCTGAACCTTTAATTCGATCAATCAAAATAACCAAATCATTGCCTATTTGAGCAGATTTAAGAGATATAGTAACATTTTTCAATTCCAAGTCTAGTTCAGTATAACTACCATCAAAACTATGTAGACCTGGATTAATTTTTTTTTGATTTAAACAACTTCCATCAATATAATCTTCATCAAGAGTGTAATTATCTGAATTAATAGCCTGTTTGAGACCTATACTAATTACGAAACCTTGCGGTAATAAAACATGTTGCAACACATTATGATCATTCCATGTATTCCAACCGCTTTGCAATCGTTTTTGAATTTTTTGATATTTAACTAACTGATAACCAGAAATTTGACAAAATATAAAGGAAAAATTGATTGCAAAAATACTTACAATAAAGAAGATGTTTTTTTTAAGGATGATACACCCTTTTTATTCTTTTAATGACCTTTTTTCCAATAGCCAAACTGCGGACTCACCAACTTCGTAGCCTTTATTTTTATCAAGGTTATTACCACTGCGAGCAATAGCAAGTTCCATATTTTGACAGGTCAGTATACCAAACAATGTTGGCGTTATCACTTTCAAAGAAACATCCATCATGCCTTTTGAGACTGCTTCGCATATGTAATGATAATGATCGGTCTCACCTTTTACCACACAACCTAATGCAACTACAATCTGATTTTCTGGATTATTGCAAAGCCTAAGTACAGCTGAAGGTAATTCAAATGCACCTGGAACATATTCTATTGAAATTTGATCTAAGGGAAAATCACCTTTTTTAAAAGCCTCAAGACACCCATCCAAAAGACCATTCGTAATTGAACGGTTGAATTCACTGACTACGATTGCAATCATATTTCTAATTTATGATCTAGTTTTTCTTTTTTGGTTTTTAAGTAATTTGAATTTTCGTTGTTAGGAATAGTAATTATTGGTATACGATCAATAATATTCAAACCATATCCCTCTAAACCAACTAATTTTTTTGGGTTATTTGTCATAATAACAAGATCTCTAGCACCTAAACTTTTTAAGATTTCTGCCCCTACTCCGTAATCACGCATATCAGGTGGGAAACCTAATTTTTCATTTGCCTGAACCGTATCAAGGCCACCTTCTTGCAATTTATATGCTTGAATTTTATGCTTTAAGCCAATTCCTCTACCTTCTTGTCTCAAATAAACAATAATCCCTGATCCATTATCCGAAATATTTTTCATTGATAAATCTAATTGCTCCCCGCAATCACATCTTTGGGAGCCAAATACATCTCCAGTCAAACATTCAGAGTGAACTCTTACAAGCGTTGGTTTTTTATTTTCAATTTTACCTAAACTAAGAGCTAAGTGAGATCTCCCTGCATATAGATCTTCGAACAGATGTAACTGAAAATCTCCATAGTCTGTAGGAAGATTAATTTGTTCAACCTTATTTATTATGGTTTCTTGCTTCCTACGGTAACGAATTAAATCAGATATCTTAATAATTTTTAATTTATGTTTATTTGCAAATGAAAGAAGTTCATCCCTTCTCGCCATTGATCCATCTTGAGACATAATTTCACAAATAACGCCACTTGCTTTTAATCCTGCAAGACAAGATAAATCCATACTAGCCTCAGTGTGTCCAGCACGCCTGAGGACACCTCCTTTTTTCCCAACAATGGGGAAAATATGACCTGGCTTGGCTAAATCATCTGGAGTTGAACTTTCTGAAGTTAAAACACGTATTGTTTCAGCACGATCAAAAGCTGATATGCCGGTTGTTGTGTTATCTTTAGCATCCACACTCACAGTAAAAGCCGTCTCATGAAGGCTAGTATTTCTTCGATTCATTGGTTCGAGGTACAGCTTTTTTGCTCTTCTTTGACTAATTGAAACACATATTAAGCCCCGTGCTTCCTTTGCCATGAAATTAATGGCATCGGGAGTAATTAACTCAGATGCCATTACTAAATCACCTTCGTTTTCTCGATCTTCATTATCAACGACAATGACCATTTTACCATTGCTTATATCTTTTATAGCATCAGGAATAGAATGAAATTTCATTTTTATTTTTTCAATAAGTTTTCTATATATTTCGCCATCATGTCTACTTCGACATTAACTATAGAACCGGGTTTCAGGAAACTAAAAGTTGTAAGCTCCATTGTATGAGGAATAATAGCTACTTCAAAATTGCCCCTGCTTTTTTTTGCTACAGTTAAACTAACTCCATCTAAAGCGATTGAACCCTTTTGAATAATAAATTTATCAAGAGAGTTTTTAAGTTCAAACTTTATCCACGCAGAACGATCTTTTTCATAAACCTTTATTACAGATATAGTGCAATCTACATGTCCTTGGACAAAATGCCCGCCGATTCTTGTAGATGGCAGCAATGCGCGCTCCAGATTAATTCGGGCTCCATCACCCCAGTTTAAGGCATTAGAACGATTAATTGTTTCGTGAACCAGTTGAACAGAAAATATATTATCTTTTATTTCAATAACCGTTAAGCAAATCCCTGAACAGGATATACTATCATTAACTTTTAGGTCATTAAAAATTAGATTCCCCTCAATATCCAACTTTAAACCATCCTTATTTTTAGCAACAGATCTAATTATTCCAATTTCTTCTACGATACCAGTAAACATCAATATTTTCTAATATATTTTATACAAATATCCATTTCGAAATTTTCAATTTTATCAATGTATAAACCACGATCATCTTCTAGTTTGCTAATTTTGTTAAAAAATGAGATTCCCTCACCTAAAAATTTAGGTCCAAGATACATATAAATTTCATCAAATATATCTGATTCAATAAAGGAACTAATTGTTTTTCCCCCACCTTCAACAAGTACAGTCTGAATTTTTTTATTTTTTAATTTATTTAAAATAATTGAAATATTTTTTTCCCAGTTATTAGTTAAGCCCTCATTAATGAACATCGGGGTATTCTTTTGAATTTTAAAATTTTTGGGAATAGAGGTATTAGGATTAATAATAACAATCTTAGGGTCATTACCTTCGCCATGACTAGTTAACTCAGGATTATCATTTAATATTGTTTTTGATCCAACTAAAATAGCATCACATTTACTCCTTAACTGATGTACAGATTTCCGAGCCCTTTCGCCAGTGATCCATTTAGAGCGACCATTTTTTTCTGCTAAAAACCCATCTAAAGTTGAAGCAAATTTTAAAATCACATACGGCCTACCCTTTTCATAATAGGTGTAAAATCTTTGATTGATTTTTTTTGATTCTGACTCACAAACACCAGTAATAACTTTTATACCACTAGCCTTTAAAACCTCAGATCCTTTATTAGCTATTGGATTAGGGTCCAAACTACCAATAACAACTTTTTTAAAGTTATTTCTAATAATCAAATCAGTACATGGTGGACGATTACCAAAGTGAGAGCAGGGCTCTAAAGTTATATAAATACTTGCACCATGCAAATTTTTTGATGCTGATTTTATTGCAACTTCCTCAGCGTGCTCAGAACCAAATAATTTATGGTAACCGCTTCCAATTATTTTATTATCTTTTACGATAATACATCCTACTCGAGGATTAGGATAAACATCAGAATCTCCTTTTATTGCTTCAGATATAGCTAGATTCATAAAATATTTATCAGAGTATCGCATAAAAATAATTTATCTAGTTGTTATAAAGTTTTCAAAAATTTGTTTTTGAAATTTTTCTTAAATCATCTCTAGATTGGAACGGAATAAGAAAAAATTCAAATGTATAATTCTGTGGTTTCAAAATATATTTCTTATGGGGAAATGCGCCCCAACTATCATCACCCCCGACTCCCATTTGTTTATAATCAATAAGCCAATCCACTTGGTCCTTTGGTACGATATCAGTTTTCCCATGTTTTCGATCTTTTGGATCATTTTCTAAATCGCTGTACGGGTATTGATGAGCACTTCCATCAAAAACAGGAACTCCTTTTGCCATTATCCCAATTTCTTCATTTTGAAGGGCCATCCAATAAACATCTGTTTTATTTCCAGTTTCTTGTGGTCTTACATAAGGAAAAGTCTGCTCCCAAACACTTCCGGAATAGAAATCTACTTTCGCTGATGTTTTTCTATCAGAGTAAGACTCGTGTGGACCTCTACCAAACCAAGAAATTTTATCTAAGTTACCTTGCAAAGTCATCTTAACCCCAAAACGAGGTAAATCAGGTAAATGGTCATCAATCTCTAATAGGGATTGCTTAACTCTTATTTTTCCATCTTCATAAAATAAATATTTAATCTCAATTAAAGCTTCGGAAAGCCGGTGCCTTAAAACAGATATTATTTCTATAGTTTTATTTAATTGTTTTGCGTTACAACTAATTAACTCAACATCTCTCTCCACATTTTTCCAAATACCCAATCTTTCAGGCATTTTATTACCAATATCATTATCAATCGGAGCTCTCCAAAAGTGCGGTTTTACACCACTAAGAAATAAATCTTCTCCCATATACTCAAACTGAGCTAGATGACCATGTTCGCGGTCTATATATGATTTAAATTGTTCTCCTACAATTTCATAATGGGTTGGGTAATCGATTAGCTCAATTAATGGATATTCAATTGGAATTTCTTCCTCTTTTTCTTTTTTTATAGGTAAATAAAACTGCTCCCAAGCTAAAAGAAAACCCTTAGGCAAAAGTTT